>JAIXXE010000045.1 GCA_027490875.1 Alphaproteobacteria bacterium | reverse complement strand
GTGGCTGTTGGTTTTGCAACGGGAGCAGCAGCTTCCGCTTCCTTATCGCGGCTTGGGTCGAGTGTGGTATCGGCCAGCACGCTGGCTAACAGGTCGGCGTTAACGTGGGCGCCGGCTGGCATCATGGGTGCTGCCGCAGGTGGCGTGGCTGTTGGTTTTGCAACGGGAGCAGCAGCTTCCGCTTCCTTATCGCGGCTTGGGTCGAGTGTGGTATCGGCCAACACACTGGCTAACAGGTCTTCGTTCACCATGCTCTTGGCGGCAGCCGCTGGCTTCGGGGCAGCCGGTACGGCAGGCGCGGCCTGCACAACAGCGGCAGCGGGGCGCTCGTTCTTGGCCAAGGCTTCCAGCACGAATCGCAGCGATGACGTATCAATGTCTTCATCGCTGGTGCCAGCTTTTTGGCATTGCAGCAGCTGTTTTAAGGCATCGATGGTTTGCAGCAGTGCGTCCATCACGGGCTTGTCGATCGCCACCTTGCCGTTGCGCACTTCATCGAGCAGATTTTCCCCCGCGTGCGCGACCTTGGCAATTTTTTCCAGACCCAAAAAGCCAGCGCCACCCTTAAGGGTATGGAGCATACGGAAAATACGGTCGACCGTTTCCTTATCGGTCGCGCCGTTGCCTTCGGTACTCAAAGCCTCGAGCTTGATGAGGTCCTGTTCCAGCGTATCGAGGTTTTCATCGGCTTCGGTGAAGAACTCTTGCAGGATTTCCTGCATTTCATCGCTGCCCATATCCATACTGCTCATGCGGGTGTGCCCTTGTGGGTTGTTTTGCTATACTCTAGCGAGAGTTGGGGCCTACGTCAGCCCCCTGCACAGGCATTACGCAGCAGTCTTGCAGCGGGCGATCGCTGACGACAGGGCCTTAACCCCTGATGAAGGTTTAGCTGCCTAGCAAGGCGCGCACACGGGGGCCAATTCTATCGAGTGGTAGCACTTCGTTCACCCCGCCCAATTCCAGCACCGCCTTGGGCATGCCATACACCACACTGGTGGCTTGATCCTGGGCGATGATATGGGCGCCAAGGTCTTTCAGCCTTTTAAACTCACGCGCGCCATCGGCGCCCATACCAGTCAGCATAACGGCCAAAACCTGCTTGCCAAACAAGGCTGCGGCACTTTCTGCCAAAACATCGATGCTGGGCTTGTAAGGGCTTTCACCACGGTCTTCGCCAATGACCACCCCCGTCGCTTGCAGCCTTAGGTGGCGCCCGCCAGGCGCAATGTAAACCTTACCCGGTAGCAGCACTTCGCCTTGGGTGGCTTCCACCACGGTGGGCGGTGTGGATTCATCCAGCCGCTTGGCCAAGGCAAGGGTAAAGTCGGGCGGCATATGCTGGGCAATGACAACTGGCACGGGTAACTGGGCTGGGAGCTGGCTTAGCAATGTTTGTAAGGCCTTGGGGCCACCGGTGGATGACCCAATCAGCACGACCTTGACGTTAAGGCGCTTGATGTGGTCGACCGAGGGCAATACCCGCGGGGCTTGGCGCGCCGCTGCCGGAACCACCGGAATGGTAGGCAACCCTGCTGCTGCAGCCAGCTTGGCATGGATTTCATCGGCCCCTTTAAAAATGTTTTTGTCGGCACTGTTAAGGGCTTTTGGGATGAAGTCGATCGCGCCAATTTCCAGCGCGCGCAAGGTTGTTACTGCCCCAGCCTCGGTCAACGTGCTGACCATCACGACCGGGATCTTGCTGGTTTTTACGATAATTTCTAACGCTTCGAGCCCATTCATCACGGGCATTTCTACGTCCATGGTGATGACATCGGGTTTAAGTTCGGCGGCTTTACGCACGCCTTCTTCCCCGTTCATGGCCACGTCAATCACTTTAAAACGTGGGTCTTTTTCAATCATCCGCACCAAGGCGCCACGCATAAAGGTGCTGTCATCCACCACCAATACCCGAATTGGGTTCGTCATACCTTTGGTCCTTTCACATCAAGCTCCCTCTGGCCGTTGGCGTTCCCTAACACAGGGGGTTAGAGCAACTTAGAGAGAATGGCGTCGATGTCGTCCTGTTCCAACCCTTGCCCAGCCAACTGCGGGCCTTGCAACAGGGCGGCGTCTTCGGTCAGTTCCTGCTTGGTGGCTTCATCGAGCTTGCTCTGGTTCTCCACCAACCCAAACACCACCACCATCCGCAGCACCTGACGTTCAATTTCCTGCAGCGCCTTCACGACTTTCTGGATACGCTGAACGGTAATATCCTGAAAGTTACAGGCTTCGTAAATATGGGTGACGCTGGTCTGGGCCTGATTCATGGCATCATCCACGCCCATCAACACGTTGGCGTCGATTTGCGGGTCGGCCGACAGCAGTCGTTCCTTCACGTCGTTATGAAAGTTGGTGATTTGGTCGCACTCGTCCATAATCCGGCCGGTAGCCTGTTCGGTCATCTGCACAATGGCATCCAGGTGGTTGGCGGCGTTGGGCAGGTGTTCGTCGGCGATATTGCTGGCTTTAACTTCCTGCAGCTCTTTTTTAGCGCCATTGATGAACTTGGCCAGTTCCCCCAACTCGCGGTACAGTTCGCTGCTGTGGCCGTGGCCAGTACCTGGCTTTTCACCAAACATTTCCTTCACATTATCCAGCAGCTTCCAAACCTCACTGGCAGGAATCATATCCCCCTTCTGGCTTTGTTCCAGCAGGGCGATGCGCTCCATCAGGCTCATGGTGGTCATGGGTTTAATCTTTCTTTCGCAATTCAATGTTAAGGGTGGCCACTAAAATTCGCCAATGACCTTAACCAGCTTCTCCTTAAGAGTGGCTGCGTTAAAGGGTTTTACAATATAGTTGCTCACGCCCGCCTGCACGGCGGCAATCACGTTTTCGCGCTTGCCTTCGGCGGTCACCATAATAAAGGGGGTTTGGGCATACTTGGCGTCGGTGCGCACCTTACGCAGCAGGTCGATGCCCGTCATTTTGGGCATGTTCCAGTCCGAAATAATCAGGTCGAAGGTCTCGAGCTGCAATTTCTCCCACGCGGTGGTGCCGTCATCGGCTTCATTCATGTTGTTAAAGCCTAGCTGGCGCAGCAGATTGATGACAATGCGCCGCATCGTCAGGGCATCATCCACCACCAGGATTCGCATGTTTTTGTCAACCATGGTACTCATACTTTGCTCTTTGCGTTTTGGCGCCTTGTTGTTGGTCGGGTACGAGCTTGTGGGGTTACCAACAAGCCCGCCTGACAGGGTACGGCACCTTAGCCTGTTTTTCCGCTCCCCGCCAAGGGTCTGCCTACAATCGGGCCACAGGGGTGCGGTTTTTAAGTCATGGTTAACCTACCATTGGCTGGAGAATGAGGCCTTTGCTCTTTTTATTACCAACCCCTTGCCAAACTTGAATTATTCTGGCAGTTCTTGATTTATAAACGTAACGTTAGGGAGGAAATGCAATGACGAAATCTGAGCTAGTGGCCAAATTGGCAACCCAACACCCCGACCTACGGGCCGACGACTTGGAAAAGCTGGTGAATACCGTATTTGAAGAAATTACCCAAGCGCTGGTAACAGGCGGGCGGGTTGAACTGCGTGGTTTTGGCGCTTTTTCGGTGCGTCAGCGCGCTGCCCGTAAGGGCCGTAACCCACGGACTGGAACGGCCGTGGCCGTGCCTTCCAAGCGGGTCCCCTTCTTTAAAACTGGTAAGGAACTGCGCGTTCGGGTTAACAAATAACCCCAAGCGGGGTTAGCGATAGCCATGGCGCTGCGCCTGCTGCTAGCCCTGCTGGTAGCCCCTTTGTTGTTGGCACCTGTGCGCTTGCAACAGGGTGGCCAAGAGATTCTGTTACAACCGGGGCCTTCGGTAGCGGGTCAGCGCGGTATTGCGGCTGTGGCGCTGCCTTCCCCAACCCTCATTGCCGTCTCCCCCACCCGTGCGCCCTTGCCCGTAGCACCCGTAAGTGCGTCCTTCCCGTTGGCACAATTGGTTAAGACGGAGGCGGCCCCTGCCCCTGCTGCTGCGGCGCAAGCCTCGGTAGCCAATACGCAGCCCACCGTGCCATCGATGACCGCAGCGCAGGCCGCCCTGTGTGTGCGAACCCTAAGTTTGGTGATAGACCTCGCGACCGTGAGCATGAAGCAGAGCGGGCGGGAAGGTTTGGTACCCCTGACCATTGCGGCCACCATCAATCAGGCGCAGGCCGCACAGGGGCAATGGCCCAACCTTGCCTTATTGGGCCAAGCGGGGGTGCCGCTCTTTACGCCGAACCGTGCCGAATTGCAGCAGTCGCTCGGCTACGCCACCAGCTTTTGCCGTAACCCGGCCGCGGGCATGGCTGGCGGCAGCGCTGTCGCACGGCCGCGGTAAAAAGAACCGACCCCTCGGCTTGCAGCAGGCTGCAGGCCGAGGGGTGGTATATTCGTTATTGCCGAAACAGATCCCGCTGCAGCTTCCGCACCATCCAGCCGGGGAGCCTGTTTTGATTGTTTTTCACAACAAGGTCGACGGGGAAGCTGGTAGACTCCCAATCGTTTTTGGCATGGGGTGGTGGCACGGGTACTTGCGGGCTGATGACCCGCACCAGCCGCACCCGTTGGCCGCTTTGCTTCAAGCTGCGACGCAGAGTATCCAGCACATCGTACTGGAGTGCGGTACGAAAGCCCTGATAGACCAACGGAACCCCTGCGGTCAGCAAGTCTTCCAAGGCTGCGAAGTTTGCTTGGGCTGTTGCGATCGGGCCGATGTCAGCTTGGACTTTCAACTCCATCTCACGTGGGGTGTAGTGGGTGTTGGTGAGAGGGTTGATGGGCAAGGCTGCGTGGGGGGTATTGCGCCCTGCGCCGTTGCCAGTCAGGTCGGCCCAATCCACGCCCATGGCGTGCACACGTTCTTTGTTGTCGTGGCCGGCCGAGAGTTCGAAGAAATAATAATGCTCGGCTAAGGCTTCAACCAGTGTGGATTTACCGGCCGTGCTGAAGCCGATGATGCCAAGCAAGGCGAGCGGCAGCGGCGGTTTGCCGAGGCCGTGTTCAGTGATTCGGGCCATGGTGGCTCCTTGGTTAGAGAAACGAAGGGTGGTTCAAAATCTGCATACTATAACCAGCGCAAGATGGCAAGGACTTACCGCCAAAGAGCGGGGCGGCGGCGCCCGCCAAGCGGGTAGATGAGAACAATGCCCGCCACAAACCCGAAGATATGCGCCCAGAACGCGATGCCGCCGCCGCTTGGGTCGGTGGCTACGCCGTGCAGCAATTGGTACCCAAACCAGCTGCCTAACACCGCCCATGCGGGCAGCTCGGTAATACCAACATAGGGCAAGGCGACGGTAATGGGCTGCTTGGGGTACAGCACCAAATACGCGCCTAAAACTGCCGAAATAGCACCGCTGGCGCCAATCATCGGCACCGTGCTGGCTGGGCTTAGCAGCGCATGCCCCAAGGCTGCAACCGCACCCCCCAAGCCATAAAACAAGGCGAACCGGAGCCGCCCCGCCATGGGTTCGGCTGAACGAATCAGCGCGTTTTCGATATTGTCGCCAAACACATAAAGAAAGAGCATGTTGCCGGCCAAGTGGGCCACATCGCCGTGCAGAAACATACTGCCAAGCACACCCCACCAGCCGACGTTCAGCCCGTCGGGGTCGGCCATTCCGCCCACCGTATAGGCGGGGATGAGGCCATAGAGCTGAACCACCGTACCAAAACCCAAGGGGCTGAGAACTTGCAACCCAAAGACCAGCACACAGGCTGCCAGAATGCCATAGGTAAGCCATGGCGTGTGGTGCGTGGGGTGGTTGTCGGAGAGGGGAATCATGGGGCTAGCTTAGCTGAACTTTTGCGGCTTGGGCAGAGTACGGGGTGGGGGAAGCTTCACCTCTTTCAACGTAAAAACAGGCTCACCCCCCGCTCTTAAAACCATGGTAAGCGGGGGGTGAAAAGGTGCGGCCGTTAGGCGGTGCGTCACACCACAGAACGACGTGGCGCACAGGTGCCAATGACATTCTGCCATTCAACGGCGCCCATGCGCCGCACGAGGTGGTTGAGGGCACCTTGCCGAGAAGTATCGGTGGCCATGACGGCATAGCCAGACACGGTATTGCCAGTGACGCCGTACAGGCAGCTACGGCTGGTGCGGCTTAGGCGGCAGTTGCCCACCCCGGTGTTGTTGCACCGGAAGAGTGCGTCTCGGACAGCGCTCTGGCGGGTGAAGCCAGTGCCGAAACCCAAGGCAACTCCACCCACGTTACCCCAAGCGACGGCGACGAAACCGCGCTGTTGTTGGGCTTGTGCTGGCACAGAAAAGATGAAGACGCTGACCAACACGGTCAGCAATCCGGTAAAGCGTAACATGTGTCTCTCCCATTGCGCCGGGGCGGCGCGTAGTGTGCTTTTTATACAGATTTCATCAAAATCTTACAAGGGGTTTTCTTGAGGCAACCGAGTGCGAGGGTGGTGGCACAGCCACAGCTGCCTCTATGTTTAAGGTGTTTTAAGGGCCTGCAGCTTGTTGGGGCGGCCTGCCTTTCTTTAAAGTACCTTCGTGCCCGCCTTTATTCTACCCGTGTTGCTGTTGCTGACGCCTTGGGTGTTCCCTGCGGCGGCCCTAGCAGAAACAGGCACTGTGATTTGGGATGGCACCCCCACCGCGCGCCCCGCGCCTGCAGCGCCACGCCCGTATGTGGTGGTGCCCAACCGGCCGATACGGCCCGTCTCGGCTTGGCAGCCCCCTGCCCCAGAAACCGAAGCCTATAGCAACGCGCATGGTGATGAACTCTGGCAGAACAGCGTTGGCCTGCGGGTGGTGTGGGCGCAAAGCAATTTCACCCACGATTTGCGCGATGATGCGCTCGTTCCCATTAGCAAACTCGCCTTCACCGACAGCCAACGCACCATGCTGGAACTGACAGCCACGGCGGCTTACCTTCCCACCAACCTAGAGCTCCGCAGCCGCTTGGGGCTGGGCATGAGCGACGGGGGTAACCTCGATAACGAAGACTACGACGTGAATGGTGTGTACGCGGGCTATGCCACGGGGGTTAAGTACTCGGATGCGCGGCAGCCGCTTAAGCCTGCCACCCTTGGGTATGCCGTGGGCGACCTGCTGTGGCACCCCGAAGCGTTGGATTGGCAGAGCCGCGACGGCGGCGGCTTACGGGTTCGGGTAAGCCCACTGTTAGGGTTGGTGGCATGGCAAGACCACTACAACAGCAAGGGGGCTATTTGCCAGGCTGATGACGTTGGGGGTGCTATCTGTGGGGCGCAGGGCACTGTTATTGTGCCGCTTCAGGATAAGTCGGTACGTCACCGGGTGCACTGGTTGGGGGTACGGGTTGGCACGGCGCTGGATGTTAACCTGAACCGCCTACTCTGGCGCACCGAGCTGGCCGCAGTGCCGCTTGGGTATTTTCGGAATGAGGATTCTCATTATATAAGGAGCGAACTAGGGCCAACCCCCAACTTTATTGATACCAGCAGCGGTGTTTACGGCATGATGATGGAAAGTATGCTGGCTTACCAGCTTACGCCGGCCCTTTCGGTAGAAGCGGGACTACGGTATTGGGGGTTGAACAGTGGCAAGGCCGAGACCGTTGCGGCAGCCCAGCTGCCCTCGGCCCAGCGGCCTAAGGCCGGATTTTCTTATAACGACGTTCAGCAAACCGGTGGTTGGCTGGGGTTAGGGTATAGTTTTTAAAGAGTAAGGCCCCGAGGAGATTTCTCTCCCGGGGCCAATCATAGTCAGTGCGACTAATCAAGCAAGTTTTGTAATTCTTTCAATCAAATGGCCCGAGGCCATTTTACGGATGGGATGGGGCGCTCATGCTGGCCCATACTATCACCCGTACCCTTGCTTGATAGCTTAAGCGGGCGAGATGCGTTTAAGGGTGGAGCGATACGGTTGGCACCATGCGGGCACCGAACCCCTGCGGGGTTTCCCAAGCTTAAGATTCGGGGCCGACTCCCCCCTTGCTCTTCTCTTGTCATCTTGCTAGAGAATGGCTACGGGCGGGATTAGTTCAATGGTAGAACGGAAGCTTCCCAAGCTTCAGGCACGGGTCCGATTCCCGTATCCCGCTCCAAAGTTAATTTTACTTTTTATATTTCAATACAATAACTTAGATAACTCAACCCCTACTCTAAGGGTGTCACATTTAGTGTCACAAAGTGTGTCACAAAATACGACTATTTACCGCCGATGGAGCTACCCAAGAGAGCAAGGCTTAAAAATAAGGGTAAGGTAAATGCGGTGAGGCATTTTACCGACAAAGAATTACAAGAATTGTTTACTTGCCCTCAATACACGGGCCACAAACCCGATACTGCAAAACAAAAGTGGCGTACATAGGTTGCCAGAGGTGTGGGAGGCTCTTGTTACCCGTTACAGGAGGGAGGGCTCTTGGTTTGTATATCTTAAGATGTAAGGCATTCAACGTTATACCAGTGCCCGCCTGCATCAAGGCACCTATCCTGTGCCCACGGGTGCCAAACAGCAGGATGGTAATAAAGCATCAGGTGAAGCACCACGAAGGCACCTAACCAAACCCAACCTAATTTTGGCGCATCGCGCCACATCACCCACCAGCCGCCCAAAACGACAACGGCTGCAAGCCCTAACCACAAGCCAAGAATTAGCCCCCCATCCATTACCCAAGACATTGCAGGGAGCGAAGTAATGAGGCTTATATAAGCCAACAACACCAAGCTCCCGCAAGCAGAGGCAGCGAATTTTACAATCTTTGAAATCCTAATAGCGTTCATCAAGTCCTTCTGGTCTTAAGGGTTCAACCAAGTCACGGGCATCTGCATTAGGGTTATTACGCCCTTGTTTGCGTCCAAAAATATTGGCTCGTTGGTCTTTAGCTTCGTCTTCAATGGTTGCCTCAAGCGAGAGTTTTTTCAAGTGCAGATTTTTATAATAATCAATGAACTCTCTTGCATCACTGATAAACTTAGCCGTAGCTTCGGCTGTGTCTCCTAACTGGGCTGCTTCGGCATTGGCCTTAGAGTGAAAGTATTCATCGGCACCAATAACATTGGCTTACCGCATTTCCTGATAGTTATCCCAGAAGATGCCGAGCGTTTGCACGCTTTGCTCCACTTCGCCTAACAGAACCCTTGCCGCTTCTAGTAGGCGTTCAAACAAGAAGGGAATAAGGGTTAAAGCTGATAAGTCATACACATCTTGGCTTGATTGTGCTTTCAGCCGATTTAACTCGTCACCAATCTTTACCAACTCTTTCTCTTGCGGCGATAGAATGACCTTAAGGCGACAGCGGCAATTTGGATGAACAGGTAGCTCTGGAACATCGTAGAGCTTACTAAAAACCTTATTACTCCAGCGGGTGCAGGCAAAGCATGAATCCGAGCCTGCGGTAATCCATTTGAATTGTGGCATTGTATTTATCCTTTTTAGATATGAAAAAACCCGCCAACGGCGGGTGGATTAGATTGAGGGCATAAAAAAATCGCCACTGCTGACGACTTTAGCAATTTATAGGGGTAATCGTGTCATTTGTCAATAAAGTTAACTTAAGAGTCTGGTAGATATAAGACTTATCGCGTATGAGCTCTCCCTAATTAATGCCAGCTTAAAAATAATTTCGTCAAGTTTCGTCAAGTCGTTTATCTATAAAACACTATTTTTTCATAGCGTTATTGAGGCTCATTTTTACTTGACAATAAAAGGCCATCAAAAAAGCTAAAAAATGGACTTGTTTTGCGTCACAAACGGGTTTACAAATTGTGTCACAAAGTCATTAAATGGTTGTTATTTAAACTATTGTATCATATAAAAAGTGGGCGAAAACGGCTTTTCCCGTATCCCGCTCCAGTATTGCCTGCGGCCGTTGTTCCATTTGTTCCGAATTCCCTATGTTCAGCCCAAAGATTTTGTTGTAAAACCCCACCATGACCGTGCATGTTGCCACCTTTTACAAACTGGTGCCGTTGGCCGAACTGGCTGGCCTGCAACGCGCATGTAAGGCCGCGATGGTAACACATGGGGTGACTGGCACCATTCTGGTGACGCCCGAAGGCATTAACGGCACAGTGGCTGGCCCTCAAGCAGGGCTTGAGGCTGTGCTGGCTACTCTGCGGAGCCACCCTGCCCTACACGACCTGACGTGGAAGCTGAGTATCGCCCCGACCACGCCGTTTCAGCGCGCCAAAGTAAAAGTGAAACGCGAGGTGATTCCGCTCGGCCACCCCACCACGCCCGACCTGGCAGGGGCCTATGTGGCACCCGCCGACTGGAACGCGCTGATTGCTAACCCGCGCACCATCACCATCGACACCCGCAATGATTACGAGGTTAAAATCGGCCGTTTTGACCACGCTTTAAACCCACAGACGCGAACCTTCAAAGAACTCCCCGGTTGGTTAGCGGAAAACCTGCCTGCCGACCGCAGCACCCCGATTGCCATGTACTGCACGGGCGGGATTCGCTGCGAGAAATCCACGGCGTACCTACGTGCGCAGGGCTACACCGACGTGTACCATCTGGAAGGCGGAATTTTAAAGTATCTGGAGGCGGTTCCTGCCAGCCAGAGCCTGTGGCGGGGCGATTGCTACGTGTTTGACGACCGCGTGGCGGTCGACCACCAGCTGCAGCCCGCCACGCAGTATGCCATCTGCCCCCAGTGCAACAGTGCGGTGAACGCGGCTGACTGGCGCCGCAACGACATTACCCCCTGCCCGCAGTGCCGCAGTAAGCTTTAGCTATTTTATAAATTATTTAAAAATGTAGTAAAAAGTAAGGGATCTCTCTTTACTAGAGCCACAATCAATGCGCCTCCTACGAAAATTACTAAAATCAATACTTTCCATAAAAATTTATTATTAACTTCCAAAGATTTTATCCTTTCTGCATATTCTCTATTATTCTCAATCAATAAATTGACTTGTGAATCCCATAAAGGTTGTGCATTAAGAGGAAATTCAAAAGATTTTGATTTTTTACTGGCCATTATAAAAATCTTTAATTAACTTTTGATCAATCGAAGAAGGCCAAAAAGTCGTTCTTCTTAAATACATTCTACCTATGTGATGACTGCCATCAAAGTCTGACCCTAGCTGCAACTTTTCTTCAAAATCTCCAGAGTATTGATCTAGTCTTACTGATGCAGACAATTCTCCATTAAAAAATAATTGTAGATAGAAGTTTTTGTCTTTTATAATTTGGCACCCAATATGTTGAGGTGAGTCATCGATTAATGAGAGTGTAATATTCCTATATGAGTCACTATGTTTTACTTCAGCCATATAGTCACCGTCGAAATATATTAGACCAAGATTTTGCTCACCATCCAAATACGCTTTAATTCCATGTTTTTTATTCCCAAAAGCCCACAAAACTCTAAGTTCTGAAGTGGGCGGTGGAAAGGTACAAATTACATGCAAAGACATTCCATTATTAAGGTGAATTATCTTTGTTACTTCAGATAATCTCATACATGTTGCCCCTCCAGCCACCGGTTGGCATCCAGCGCCGCCATGCAGCCGAGGCCAGCGGCCGTCACGGCCTGGCGATAGAGCGGGTCGGCCACGTCGCCGGCTGCAAAGATACCCGGCAGTGCTTGCCCGCCCTTTGTCACCTGCACAGTGCCTTTAGGGCAGGTAATGTAGCCCGTGGTGTCGGTATCCAGCTGGCCCGCAAACAAGCCGGTATTGGGTTGGTGGCCGATGGCGATGAACAGCCCATGGATGGGGAGCTCTTGGATGCTGGCGTCGGTGGTGGATTGCAGCCGTAAACCGGTTACGCCGCCGCGAATGGGGTCGGGGTCGCCCAGAATTTCCGCAATGGTATGGTTGTAAATCACCTTCACTTTGGGATGACTGAGCACCCTTTCTTGCAGCACCTTTTCACCCCGAAAGGCATCGCGACGATGAATCAGCGTCACCGATTTGGCAATGTTGGCAAGGTACAGGGTTTCTTCCAGCGCGGTGTTCCCGCCGCCGACCACCGCGACATCGCGGTTACGGTAAAAGGCGCCGTCGCAGGTGGCGCAAGCGCTGACGCCGCGGCCATTGTAGATTTTTTCGCTTTCCAGCCCCAACCATTTGGCGCTGGCGCCGGTGGCAATAATCAGGCTTTGAAAGTGGTACTGCTGCCCACCCATACCCGTCAGCGTGCGCAGGGTAAGGTCGGCGGCCACGATGTGGTCGGCCACCAGTATCGTGCCGCAATGCTTGGCCTGGGCTTCCATCTGCTCCATCAGCCACGGGCCCTGAATGACAGAGGCAAAGCCGGGGTAGTTTTCTACATCGGTGGTAATGGTAAGTTGCCCACCGGGCTGGTTGCCGCGAATCATGACGGGGCTTAAGCCCGCCCGTGCCGCATAGATAGCCGCCGTACAGCCAGCAGCGCCAGAGCCTAGAATGATGAGCGGGTATCGGGTGGGGGTGGGGGTGGTCATTGGCTTTGCTCCTGTTTTAAAACCTCCAACATCTCGGGGCGGTGGAAGGGAAACCCCGCGAGTTCATCGAGCGTGACCCAGACGGCGCGTTGGTGCTCGCCACTTAAGGTTAAGGCTGGTTTGTTGCCCGTAATGGTGGTTCGATAGAAGATACCGAGTTTTTTGCTGGCGCGCGTTGTCCAGCGGGCCAAGCCGCACAGCACCGGCAGGCTTGGTTTAAGACCAGTTTCTTCTTCAATTTCGCGCATCAGGCCGGCGGCGGGGTCGTCGGTTGGTTCCAGCTTACCGCCGGGGAGCGTCCAGGTATTCGCGGCACTCTCGTCGTATTCCTTGGGTAACTGCAGGATGAGCAAGTGCCCTGCACCATCGCGCAGCAAGGCATATTGCCGAACATCGTAGAAGTGCCGTTGGCGGGTGCCATTGGCGGGGCCTTTACGCGTAACCTTGGCGTTGGGCGCCTTAGGGCGTACGCCCCGGCGGTGCCGATGGGCTTTTTTGGGTTTGCTCACGGAGGAAGGTTCCTGCTTGTTTCATATGCCAACACTGTACGCCTACTTGACGTTATCCACAAGCTCCGTGCAAAAGGGGTTACCACCTCCGACGTATGGGGCGGCCACCGGGTCAGGGCGGAAACGCAGCAGCCCAGTTGCAACCAGCGGGTGGAGGTGGCGTAATGATTGTACTGCACAAAAAAAGGGCGGCCGTGGGCCGCCCTTCGTATTCTTTTTCGTTGAATGTTGCCCTGACTAGCGCACGAAGCGCCGCAGCGGTGGCGTGAGCACCAACACAAAGGCCACTGCCGCCGCGAGCTTGAGCGGTGCACCTAGCAAGAACGGTAGTACCCCAGCTTGCAGGGCGCGTTCGGGGCCAAACTGTGGCCAGCCGTAGGCCAACCACGCCCAACCAGCAGCCCAAACGACCAGATAGCCTGCTGCGCCAATCATTGCAGCGTAGGCGACTGCCTGCCACCCTTGCCACTGGCCCTGCCGCAACGGCCCGGCCAAGGTTGCCATAGCGCCAACTGCCAGCATCCAGCCGACCATGTAGCCCACCGTGAAGGGTAACCGCCCCGCACTGACTGCAACTGCCAGCAACAGCACCGCCGCAGCCACCGTGAACATAGCCTGACGCGGCGCCAGCAGCAGCCCGACCATCAACACAGGGATCATTTGCAGCGTGAAGGGGATGGCACCCCCCGTATCGATCGCACCACTGGCAAAGACCAGTGTGGCAAAGAGCGACATTGTTATCAGCTGCTGCCGGGTTGGCAGCCAGCTGTCATTCAGGGCCGATGAGATCATCAGCTTTCCCCTCTAAAACGTTAGCCCACGATTGAGCCGAGCCAACCTACCCGATTACGTGTTGGCCCACAACTTTTTAAGGCGGCTGGCGAAGCCTTCCTGGGCCCGGCCAGGTTTAAGTTCGGCCTTTAGGGTGGCCAGCTGGTCTTTGTGGGCTTTGCTGAGGTTGGTCGGGATTTCCACCTGAATCTGGGCCACCACATCGCCGCAATCGCGGGGGCGACCGAGGGCGGGAAGGCCGAGACCGTGGAGTTTTACGCGCTCGCCGGGCTGGGTGCCCGCAGGGATTTTAAGCGTGGTCTTCACCTCGTTCAGGAGGGGCAGTTCCAGCTCGATGCCCAGTGCTGCATCCAGCATGCCGACTGGTACGGTCAGTTCCAAGTTCAGCCCATCACGCTTAAACAGCGGGTGACTGGCGACTGAAATGAACACGAACAGGTCGCCATTCGGGGCACCGCCTGTGCCCGCTTCGCCCTCACCCGCCAAGCGCAGGCGCGTGCCTTCATCGACACCCACGGGCACGGTAATATCAAGCTGTTTGGTGGTGCGGGTGCGGCCTGCGCCGTGACAGTCGGAGCATTTTTCCTTTACAATCTGACCGGTGCCGCTGCAATCGGGGCAGGTGCGGCTAAGCTGGAAGAACCCTTGGCGCATAAAAATAGTCCCCTGCCCATTGCAGGTGGTGCAGGTGACGGGCTTGGTGCCTTTTTTGGCGCCGCTGCCGTCACAAGTTTTGCAGGTTTGGGTGGTAGGGTAAGCAATTTTGGCCTTGGTGCCTGTCATCACCTGCGCCAGTGTTACTTCCAGGTTATAGCGCAGGTCGGCCCCACGGCTG
>JAIXXE010000179.1 GCA_027490875.1 Alphaproteobacteria bacterium | reverse complement strand
GTGGCAGACCCTGATTGCTACATGAATGGTACTTGCCCAGCATCTGCAGCGGCACCTAGTCTTAGAGAGCGACTTAATGACCCTTCGCTCCGAGTGCCGTTAATTCCTACCCCCCTAACGATGCCAGATGATGTACGTGATGTACGTAATCGCATAATTAGCACAAATGCAGAACAAGCTGCCGCAGCTTTGGTAAGAGATGGTAACTTTAACAGCGTGCGCGATGCGACAGAACTTGTTGCAGGTCTTAATGACAATGACCGCGCTTCCTATAACCGCCAGTTTACGCAAGCCATGGCAAGGTTGGCCGCAACCGAGGAGAAGGCAGGTCGTCCTTGGACTGCGGCACAAACAGAATATGCTGCTCAGGTTAGAAATGATCCCACGGCACTGGCTGCTTATAACGCAGCTTATAATCAGGCCATGGGCTTTACCCCTGAACGCCCAGGTGCCGATGGCAGAGGGGGGCAACCTCAACCTGACCCTGCTGCGCCGCCCTTTGACCCACGGCTGCAGCAACAGGCTCCGCAACGGGCCCCTGGCAGCGACCAAGCTTGGGCCAATGCCTTCCAGAATATGCAAATGCAGCAGCTTCAACAGCAGCAGTTTGGCAGAAACGGCCAAGGCCAGTGGGGGAATCAGGGGCAGTGGGGGAATCAAGGGTTCCCTGGCCAATTCCCAGGTCAGTTCCCTGGCCAAGGCTTTAACCAGAACAACTGCCCGCTCGGCTTCCAGCCAGCCTTTGTGAACGGCACGACGACCTGTATCAATGCCAACCAAGGGGCGTCTCAGCAGTGCCCCCAAGGCTTCACGCCGGTGGTGAACCCCACTACTGGCATTGGTGGGTTTGATGGTGGCTTTGGCAGCTTTGGCCCGCAACAGCAGCCTATTACCTGCGTGCAGACTGGCGTGGCGGGCAATACCTGCTTGGCCGGTCAGGTTGCCTCCTTGCAGCCCAACGGCACCACCGTGTGTATTACACCGGCCCCAACCGTAGTGGATGAAGGCAAACTGCGCGAGCAGGCAGGCTACCTTGACGGCGTTAAAACCAAGGATGGCACCTGCGGCCTTGGTGTTGACACCCGCTTTAAGGACGACACCAACTACCTGGCTGGCTACAACCGTGGCCAGAGCGAATGCCGTAAAGGCATCGCCAGCAAGGTGACAAGCACCACCCCCGCACGCGATATATCCGATGCACGGGTACGGGCGGTATGCCCCGACCAAATCGGGAACGTGAGCAAGGAGATTGCGGACGATAATGGCCTGTTTGGCTTGCTCTTCCGCGAGCGTGGTACCTTAAGCGCCACGGAAAAGGCGAACCTGGGGCTTGATGGCGAGCTTGAGAAAACCCTGCTGTCGAATAAAAATCAGTTCGACGCAGGCAAGGCCGATGCCGTGAGCACCCGCGGCCTTGACCCCGACCGCCTGAGTAACATCGGTTACCGTGAAGGCTACGCCTGTGGCCGGAAACTGGTTCAGTAGGTTGACAATGAAAGCCCCCGCTATGACTGCATGTTCGATTCACCCCTTCATCATGATAATGGGGGTTCAGCGGGGGGCAACCTTGTCTGCCAAGGCGTCAATCTTGACACTTGGGCTGGTGCTGGCCTTGGAGGCTTCGGTTGCTCAGGCGGCGCCCGCGGCTGGGGCTCCGAGTATTACATCTGCACATTGTAATTTTTTTAATGAGGCAGGAGGGGGAACAGAGGCCCTTGATCAACTTAATAGAACAGGGACAGGTCCTGCTTTTGGGATGAGTGCAGTAATGGCGGCATGTGGTGGTTTAAATGTTGCAGCCCCCCTGATGAGCGCGAACGCCATTGGGTCGGTTGATGAAGCCCGCGCCCTTGGCGGTGCGGAAGGGGATTGGGACCAAAGCGAGCTAAACCAGATGCGCAATTCGTCGCGAGCAGCACGCGAGGCCTACCTTGAACGCGCGCTGGGGGTGGATGATGGCAAATTGGCCAGCTCGATTAAGGCCGAAATGACGCGCGACCCTGCGAAGTTCTGGACGACGGAGAATCTGACGAATTTGGCACGGGACTCGGATTTGGCGATTCGGTTGCAAACTGGCGTTCCCGTGCCTGATACTGAAATCGCCTCAGCGGCGCGGGCAGCCCGTTCGACTGAAGGAGGTTTTACCGCTGGCCAAAATCTGGTTTTTGACCAAGTGCGTCAAGGGGGTGGAGAATTACTGAGCCAATACAATGCTGCCTTTAACGCTGCGCCAACCGCAGCGCCGGGTGGAGAGACTGGGACGCGCGTTGGCTCCGATGGCGAGGTGCAAACCGGCCGCCCCGGTGGCCCGGGGCAGGGGAACCCGATGGGGGAACGCGCCATGGAGCAGGCCATCCAGCAGGGCGCGAGCGCTTTGCAGCGTGGTATTGGCAGTGGTGGGGGTGGCGGTGGCTTCCCCGGCGGGGGCTTTGGTAACCAGTTTGGCGGCGGTTTTGGCAACCAGTTTGGTGGAGCCGGGACTTGCCCCGGCGGCCTTACGCCCGCGCAACAGCCCAATGGTACCGTTCTGTGCATCAACGGCGCTGGCGGCAGCGATGCCCAACTGCGCGACCAAGCCGGCTATACCGATGGCTTCCGCCAGCGCGACGGGCAATGTGGCATTGGCGTAGACCCACGCTTTACGGGCGACACAAACTATCAGGCTGGGTACAGCCGTGGGCAGGCCGCGTGTCAGGCGGCGATTGCCGGTTCTCCTTCGGTGGCTGGCTGGAACGTTTCGGATGCACGGGTACGGACCGACTGTACCGAGCATTTGGGGAACGTGAGCAAAGAGCTTAAGGATAACGACGGTATCTTCAGCCGACTGTTTCGCGACCGTGGTGCCTTTACGGAGGCTGACTTGAGTGAGCTTGGCCTTAACCCTGCCACACAACGGCAGATGCTTGAGACCAAGAACCAGTTTGATGCCGGTAAGGCTGACGCTGCCAGTACCCGTATTCTCGACCCCGAGCGTAAGGAAAACATTGGCTACCGTGAAGGCTATGCTTGCGGCAAGAAACTCATTTAGGAATAAAGAGATAGAAGACTGTCAGGACGGCTTGTTCAGCCCCCCATACACACGCATGAAAACACTCTTCATCCCGTCGTATGCGCTGCTGACATCGGCCGTGGTGATACTGGCAGCTGCCGCGCCTGGTCGGGAAGCCCATGCCAGTGCTGGTGCGGCGGCGGCTGGTGCCATTACCCCAGTGGCCATGGCTGCCCTGTGTGGGGGGGGCGGGATGGCCGCAGGTGCTGCTCTGGGCCCAGCGGGTATGGCTCTTGGTGCGATGGCGGCGAACCTGTGTACCCCGATGGGTGTGGCCCTGATGAGTGCGGCCGGTTCGATTGGTTCGGCCTTGATTGGAGAAATGAGCAAGGGCGACAAGGGCAAGAACGACAACATGGGTGGTGGCGGGTACTTTCCTCCTCCTGTGAGTGGCTTGCCGGTGGTGGCGAATGCCGACAACAGCTTTAATGCCGATGCTCTTAAGAAGGCCAAAGCCGAGAAAAAGCCCGAGTATGGCCCGTGGGTGCCCCAAGTTGCGATGCAACGTGCCCCTGAAGCCGGAACACAGGCCGCTGCGGCCACGGCCCGCCCGACCTTTAATACCCGTAGCGATACCAGCAGCTTCCGCATTGGTAGCGGCGCGACCAACAATGGTGGCGCATTGGGTGGGGTGCGGCTGTCTAACGGTCAGCCAGCGCCTGAAACCGGGATTCGGTTTGGCGGGTTTGCCGATGGTGGCACCCAGATTGCCATCAATACCCCCATTGTGGGCGATGCCAACGAGCAGATGAGCGACTGGTTCACGCTTGGGTTTAGCGACGCCAGAGAAGGCCGGGACCGTCGCCGCGAGATTGGAAACCCCAGCGAACTGTTTCAGTACGAAAGTGGCCTCGAAGCAGGCTACCGCTTCATGGGTTCGGGCCGGATTGTGTAAAAGCCTGCCTTTCAAAGCAAACAGGCCCCCATGCGGGGGCCTGTTTGTTACGGCTAGGCTGGCCTAACCCTTCACCCTAGGAGGGTAAACAATACGGTGGTGCTCTTGGCAGTAGACGCTGCGCCTTACCCGGGGGTCGGAGCAGGGACTAGACCACGCGCAATGGACATCCTTTGGAGTCGGCAGTGAAAACAGGGCCGCTTCTTCCCGGGTTGGTACCACTGACGCTGCAAGGTTTGGCTTGCTACCTTGCGATGGGGATGGCAAGACCTCAGCGTTCCCAATCTCCTGCGCCAAAGGTGGGGCGGGCGTGGCTGGGTGGCTTGCGAAGATTTGCCCATCTTTGATCGTTTTATTCCTAAGCTCAAGTCGGTGAATTTTCCCTGTCACAGCGCTTAAGGTGAGTTTTGTTGCAAACTCGCGGTTCAATACATCTGCGATACGGCGTTGGGAATAGTTATCGGTGAAGAGAGTTTTAAGCCTCGCGACCATCGCATCAGTCCAGGCGTGGTCTGGGTTGCTTCGTCTGCCCATGGGGGGCCTCCTGTGTGGAAACGTGAATGTTAAAAACTCTATAAGGCCAGGCCTGATGCCAAGGCAAGCCCTTCTTTGGCTTCTTAACGATTTGGCGTAATGTGGCGTAATGCCCCTTAAGGGGCGGCAGCAGCCGAAGCGGCACTGAGGCTGCGGGCCAGCGTTGCTACCTGTGCGGCCAGCGGCAGATTGCGGGCAGCGCGTAAAAACTCGGCCCGGGCAGGCACGGGCAGCTGAATGAGCAGCAGGCGCAAGCGGGCGTTTAAGTCCAGCGGCTGGCTGTGCGTTGGCCATGCCGGCAGGGATGGCGACTGGCTGGCTTCAATCGTGCTTAGGACCAGCAGCCCCCACGGGCTTTGCCACCGGGTGGGCAGCCCGACGCGGGCCGCTGCTTCCGTTGGCAACAGGGGGGCATTGCAGCCGCTGGGCGCTTCGCTGGTATTGGCCCAGTAAAGCAGTTGATGAATGATTTGAAGGTCGCGCACTGTAACCCCATAGCGCTGCCCCAGCTGGGCTGAACCAAACAGCACCCCACAGTCGTGGCTGTTGGCCCTTAACTGCCAGCGGCGGCTGGGTGCACCCTGCATGATTGGGCCAGCGGCGCGGCCAGCCAAGCTGGTGCTGATGGTGGCCGGTAGCATTGTTGCGTCCATCAGCAACCAGCTGACTTCAACGGGGTGGCGGTAGGCCAGCTCGGTGGTGGTGGGTCGCCAGAGTATTTCGCCCGGAAAGGGCAGGCCCGTGACGGCATAGGTGAGGGGGGTTTCGGTCAGCCGCTGGAAGGAGACGGCGCCCGAAGGCAACGATGCTGCCTGATAGGTGAGCTGCAGCGGGCTGGCTGAATTGGCCACTGCGGCGGCCACGACAGGCTGGCCGAGCAGGACGGCAAACCCCAGCAGCACAGGTAAGAGGAAGAGGTTTCGCATGGGGTGTAGCATAATCCCTTGATTTTGCCAGCGCAACAGGCTAGGGAGAAAGCCTAAGCAAAAGGGTGTGATGATGAAGATTTCGGGGGTAGATATCCGGCCTGGGATGATTTTGGATTACCACGGCAAGCTGTGGCGCGTGGCCAAAATTCAGCATACCCAGCCTGGTAAGGGCGGTGCCTACATGCAGGTGGAAATGAAGTGCATCACCGACGGCACCAAGCTGAACGAGCGCTTCCGCAGTGCCGATACCGTTGAAAAGGCCAGCCTTGAAGCCCGCCCGATGCAGTACCTGTTTGCCGAAGGCAGCAACCATACCTTTATGGATACCGCCAACTACGAGCAAGTCAGCATCACGGCCGACATGATGGGCGAGCAGGCCGTTTGGCTGACCGAAAACATGGCCGTGATGGTCGAGTTTTACAACGACGCCCCTATTGCGGTGAATCTGCCCGATAAGGTCGCCTTTGAAGTGGTGGAGGCCGATGCGGTGGTGAAAGGCCAAACCGCCAGCAGCAGCTACAAGCCTGCCAAATTAAGCAACGGCGTGCGCGTTCAAGTGCCGCCCTACATTGCGGCGGGTGAGACGATTACGGTTAATACCATCGATAGCACCTTTGCAGGGCGGGCCTAACATGACAAAACCTGTCTCGGTTAACCCAAAGCTGACGATGATTCGGAAGGTTTTGGCCAAATGTCGCCCCGTGTTGCTGCGCGGCGTTGGGGTTCAGGCCAAGGTTCAGGTTAACCCGATGGCCGCCGAGGCCGAGCTGGTGAAGCTGGACGCGCAGCTGACCTCGGTCATTCAGGGCCTCTTGGCAGTGGGTGGCTTGCCTGTACGGCACCACGATGAGCCGCTGCCACAGGCTGGGTGGGTGTATCAACCCCTGACAGGCTTACGTAACGCCAAGCATGGCAACCCATGCAGTGGCCCCGCCCTTGGGTACGTGCAAGATGGCAAAATGGCCGCCGTAGGCGTGCTGCTAACCGATTATGCCGATAGCGTGCTGGCGGCGGCCGGCGAAGGCACCATGGATGACGCCGCAGGCCGCCTGCGCGTGAGCGCGCGTGCGCTCAACGACGCGGTGGTGCAGCTGCCGATGAGCAGCATCGATACCGCCACGCTGCGGCTGATGGAGCACGGCGACACAGTGCCCTTTCATACCCGTAAAACCGGTAACGCACTGGCCGATGCCCTGAAGGTTGCCGCTGGCAGCGCCGATGGCGCAATTGCCACGCGACTGACCATGTTTGAGCGCTTGGCGATTGAGCTGTTGGTGAAGGAAGCTGGCGGCACTGCCAAGGTGCTGCACACCACCGCGGGTGACGTGATGCTAACCGGCAACGTGAAGCTGGTGGCCGAGCTTACGGCTGTGCTTCAGTAGCCCTAAGCTGGCGTACAAACTGTTGCGCTACCATTGGCGCCAGGGCGTAGCCCAAACCGCCCAAGCCGGCCACGGCCCATTGGCTTGGGCCAACCGAACGCACCAAAGGCAAGCGCGGTGCGCTGGTGGGGCGGTTGCCCACCCAAGCGTTGAGCACCTCGGCCTTGGCCAAAGGGGCATAGAGCAATCCAGCGCGTTGGCGCAGTTCGTTTAAAGATTCGGCAGGCACCGTTGGCCCGTGGGGCTTGGTGGTGGCGGGCAGTTTTTGGGTGCCGAGCAGCACCGTGCCATCCCAAGCAGGCACCGCGTAAAGCCCTTGTACATTGAGGCCAACCCCAACCAGCAGGTCGTTCAGCCCGCACGCGGCCAAGCGGCAGGCCACGGCGGGGCGCAGCGTAAGGCCTGCCAGCACAGGCAGGTTCCCCCAGCCCGCCGCCCACAGTGTGGGGCCAGTTGGGGGCGCGCTCACGGTCTGGGTTACAATCGTTACATTCAGGCTTTTCAAGGCGCTTTCAAACGCCACAAAGATCTGAGCAAGGTTCAGTTGCCCACCCTTGGGCCATTGGCGAATGAGTTGGTCAAGCGGCACACCCGCCAGCGTGGCCAACCGTGGCGCCAAGGTGCTGGCCCACAGGGCACAGCCACGGCGCTGGTCGTCATCTTGGGGGCGCATACTGGTGCTGGGAACCAGTACCCCAAGCGCTTGCCCGCTGGCGGCGGCGCCCAAATGTTGGGCCTCGAACAGCGTAACGCTGTAGCCCGCTTCGGCTGCTGCCAAGGCTGCCACACAGCCTGCTATCCCTCCGCCAATAATGCTGACGGGCAGCGCCACGACTTAAAACTTAATGCTGACCGTGGCGCGGACGTCGAGGCCCGTTTCATCAAGGAAGCTGGTCACGCGGCGGTAGCGTTTGTCGAACAGATTGTTGGCGGCTATTCCCACCGTCATGTCGCGGAACATTGTTTGATTGGGGCGAAGCTCGGTAAACAGGCCGTGCACCACATAGCCCTTGCTGGCACCCACGAGCAGGTCGTTACGCGGAACGCGGGTTTGCTTGGTGGCGGCTTCCATGGTCCAGCCCGTACGCCATTCACCCACGGCATGCTTGGCAGTCCGGCCAAGCGTGGTGTTAAGTTTAACGGGGGGAACGTCCAGCAACGGCTGGCTGGCGGTTTTGTTTTCGCCACGGGTCTGGCCAATTGCGGCACTGCCGAACCACTGGTCGCTGGTGTAGTTGGCGGCAAGCTCGGCGCCGTAGGTTTCGGCCTTGGGCACGTTGCGGAACTGAAACTGCGTGGCGGTGACGCCTTGGCGCTCAATCAGGTCTTCCAGCCGGCTATGAAAGACTGCGCCGCGCAGCACCAGTTGGTCATTCGCGCTTAGGCCCACGGTGCGAACATGGTTGGCGCCCACTTCGGTGCTGATGGAACGCTCGGGCTTCAGATTCGCATTGGGGATGAGGGTTAGCCCGCCACCCAAGGTTCCGCCCGAAAAGGCTTCAGTAAGGAGCGGAGCACGGAAGCCTTGCCCCACCGAGGCAAACAGGCGGGTTGCATCGCTAAGGCGGAAGCCAGTGGCCACTTTGGTGGTGACCTGCCCCTTTTGGTTGCTGCGCTTAAGCGTATCGCCCTTGAGCTCGTAATGTTCGTAGCGCAGGCCGGGGACAATATCCCAGCGGCCTAAGTCTAGTTCGTTTTGGGCAAACACCGCCCAGTTGCTGCTTTCCGCATTGGGGAAGAGTTCCTTGCGGTTGTTACCGGGGCGGCCGCCGCGTTGGTCATCGATGCCGTACTCGGCGCCCAAGGTTACGGCCTGCGGAATGCCAGCAGCCTGAAAGCGGCTGGTATTTTGCACATCCAGCCCCTTGGTGGTGTAGCGGGTTTTGTCTCGGCGGCCGCGGCTGGTCCCGTTTTGTGTGACCACTTCGGTAATGAGCGTTTGGCCGAATGAGGCTTGGGCTTGGGCATCGACCAGCGGGTTGCCAATGGGGGTGTGGGTGAGGCGCAGCCTCACATCGTTTTGGTCGGCGCGGCGGTCGTTGTTCAGGCCGGCAAAGGGGGCTTTTCGCACGGGGTTGCTGGTGGCGTCGCCACGGTCGTAGCTGTTGGCCAAGGCTAGTTGAATGGCCGTGGCATCGGTGGGGGTGTAGGTGCTTTTCAGGAAGGTCTGGCGCGTGTTCAGATTGCTTTGGGGCAGCTCGGTGGTGCCACCTAATGCAATATTCCCCATGGTGGTGGCCTCTTGAAAGATCAAGACATCCAAGGCTTGGGTACGGCCAGCCACCGCCACGTTGCCACCAATCAACCCACCGTTGCTGGCGCCAAAGGCAGTGGTGGCGTAGCCCAGCGTTTGCCCGGGGGCTAAATAGTCGGCGGCATCTTTGGTCACAACATTCACCACCCCCGCCAAGGCCCCGCTGCCTTGCAGCACGCTGCTGGCGCCGCGCACCACTTCAACCTGTTTTAACAGGCTTGGTGAAAGAAAAGTCCGGCCCTTGTATTCGCCCCTAAAGTTACGGCGTTGCCCATCAACCTTCAGTACCACGCGACGGTCATCCAGGCCGCGGATATTGAGCTGTTCAACACTGCTGCGCGTCCCCACCTGTACGCCCACGTTTGGCAAGGTTTGCAGCGCCTGACCAAGGCTACGCGGTTGGGCCTGCCCCATGGTTGGGCCGCCTAACACATCGGCCGAGGAAAGTGCATCGAGCAGGTTGCGCTCGGTGCGCGTGGCGGTGGAAAGCACTTCGGATAGCGCAACAGGTTGGGCGATGGCGGCAGGGCTAAGGAAGGCAATACTGGCAGCAGCAATAAAGATTTTTTTCATGGGGGCGTATTAGGGGAGTGAAGGCTAAAAAGCAACACTTTATGTTCTTAAAGTGGCGGAGAGAGAGGGATTTGAACCCCCGAACCCTTGCGGGTTAACGGTTTTCGAGACCGCCGCATTCGACCACTCTGCCATCTCTCCAGCATACCTTACGTCTCTTGGCGGAAGCGGTGAGATTGTCCCGCTCGCTTGCGCGAGAGCGGTTCTTCTCCCCGAACAGCCATGTGCCTTCTTTTC
>JAIXXE010000114.1 GCA_027490875.1 Alphaproteobacteria bacterium | reverse complement strand
GGTTTGGGTGTTGGCGTAATGGTCGGCCTGCTTGGTGCCGCCGCCTTCGGGGCTTTGCATTACATTCAGAACAACGATATGCGCGGCTGGGCCAGCTGGGGTGCGGCTCGTGCGGGTGTACCAGTTACATTCAACGGCCCAGTCGAGGTTAAGCTATGGCCGCTGCTGACTGTTAAAACCCAAGGCGTGACGGTGGGTGCCATGCAGGGTGAGGGTACATTGGCTACTTTGGACGCCCTCGCCATGCAAGCCGCGTGGGGCGATGGTTTGCGACCATGGGAGGGATTGCAGCTTCGTGCGGTTGAAGCCAAGAACCCCAGCGTAACGCTGGTGCGCCAAAGCAACGGCATGGCAAACTGGGAAGTTGCCGCAGCCCCAACCGCAGCGTCCAGCACCGCTGCGGCCACAACAGAAGCAAACCCGTTGGCACAACTCACGGCCACGGGAGGGATGCTGGCCTCGCTGCGGTTGGCGATTCAGAACCTTAATCTGTCCTATACCGATGCCACCAGCGGTCAGCAGGTGGTGGTTGCTGGAATGAATATTGGCGCCCGCACCGAAGGTAGCGTGGCCACCACCACCTTGCGCGGTACGCTCAATCAGCAGCCCGTAAACGGCGAGCTGGTAGCCGATGTGGCTGACTTGAAGGATGTCCCCCTTAAAGCGCGCTTGGAAGGCGCGGGGGCGGCCTTAAACCTGAATGGGAGGGTTACGGCCCAAGCAGCCAATGGTTACGGCTTTGCCGGCTTGGTGAATGCGCGTTCGGGCAATTTAAAACAAACCTTAACCAGCTTGCTGGGTAAGGCACCGGCACAGGCGCCGGCCAGTCAGGCCAGCCTTACGGGCGATGTGGTGCTCTTGCCCGCGACCCTTACGCTGCGGAACTTTTCTGCGCGGCTGGGCGACCTGCTGCAAGCCCGCGGCGATATCGACGTTGCAATGGGCGCACAACCCCGTGGCAACGGCACCTTAACCCTGCAGGGCGCCAACCTGCGGGCGTTGGCCGAATTGGGCCTTGGGGCCGCACAACCCATGCTACCGGCACGAGCTTTTACCCTGCAGGCCAAGCTGGACGGAGAAGACCGCATCGTGGTGCGCGATGTGCAGTTTGGCATTGAAAATTTACTGAAGCTGGAAGGCCAGCTAAGCCTGATGCCAAAACCCGGTACTCTGGCCGGCACCCTGCCCGATCTTGACACGAAGCTGACCTTGAATGTGCCAAACTTCGCCACCCTGATGCGGGCGATTGGCCAACAGGGGGCCATGCCATCTCAGCCCTTGGTGGCCAATGTAACGGTGCAGGGCCGCCAAGGCATCTACACCTTGCAAACCATGCAGGCCGCACTGGCCGACCTCGCCACACTGGCGATGACAGGGACTGTTGGCACCGGCACAGCGCGCCCGACTATCGCACTGGATGCCACGCTGGAAGGGGCCAATATGGCGGCTGCTGGCGCAGGCTTTGGGGTGATGGAAGGCCTACCCACCAGCGGGTTTTCGTTACGGAGCAAAGTACGCGGCAGCGGGCCCTACGAGCTTGAAGGGCTAACAGTTAACCTGCCCGGCCTGGTGCAGCTATTGGCCAATCTTACGGTCACGCCCGGCACGCCAACCAACCTGCAGGGCGACATCAAAGTTTCCCAACTGAACGCAACGCGGCTGGGCCTATGCGCTGAAGCCAACGCTGCGGCCGCATCGACCCCTGTCACAACCGCTCAACGTGGGGTTGCTGCTGGTGCGGGGCCGCTTTCCAACACGCCTCTTAACCTTGCATCCTTGCGCGAACTGGCGCTGAACCTGGCCGTGCAGGCTCAAGGGTTAACCTGTGCCAATGTTCCTCTAAAGGCCGCCCAGTTCAAAGTTAAAAATACGCCCAGCCAACTTAACCTGGAAGACATTGACCTCGACCTCGCAGGTGGCCGGATTGCTGGTACGCTGCAACTTAGCCATGCTGGTACGCCTCAGCTTAACACCAAGCTTTCGGTCAATGCTCTGGCGTTACAAGCTTTGGTTCCGGCGTTGGCTGCCCGCGGGGTGGTCTTGCCTATCGATGGAACGATTGACCTTACCAGCCAAGGTATTTCTACACTTGAATTGGCGCAAAACCTGAATGGTTTGGTCATGCTGGCGGCCACCGAGGGGACGATTCCCTACGGCGCTATGCTGGGCAATATGGTGGCGTTGGAACGCGTGCTGCAGGGGCAAGCCCAGTTACCAAGCAACGGCGATGGCAGGCTGGAGCAGCTCAATCTTGGCCTGCGGTTTAACCAAGGCTTGGGGCAATTCGCCCCCTTTACGGCCCGAACCGCCGGCGGCGCCATGACCCTTGAAGGCACGGGGACACTCGACCTGCCGAACTGGGCGATAGACCTCACCCTCACGCCCAAGTTTGGTACCAGCGGTGGGCTTGCAGTCCCAGTTTTGGTACGCGGGCCGCTGACGGCCCCCGCGATTGGGGCCGACCCAGCCTTTACCGAGCGCCTCACCCGCCGTTTGGCGACCGAGGGCATCAAGAGCCTGCTGGGCCTGGATAAGGAAGGGGCCCAAGGGCTGGGCGGCGTGGTGGGCGATGTTTTGGGCGGTAAGGGTATCACGCAGGAAGGGGTTGGGGCCTTGCTTAACCAGTTTGTTAAGCCCAAACCCGAGGCCAAACCGGCAACACCAGCCCCTGCGGCACCGGCAACGGCACCGGCGGCAGCCCAACCAACGCCTGAAAGCCTGCCTGTCAATTCATCCGCCGAGCCAAACACTAGCCCTCAATCTGCCCCAACGCTGGAGCAAACCTTGGAACAAAATCTGCCCAGTTTGATCGAAGGTGTATTAGGCCAGTAGACGGGCCGTTAAAAATCGGTTAAGCATCCCCTACTCGGGGAGTAGCGCAGCCTGGTAGCGCATCTGGTTTGGGACCAGAGGGTCGAAGGTTCGAATCCTTTCTCCCCGACCAAGAAGTTTATTTAAATATTTCTGTAACCATACTTTAAAACGACACTTTACCATTTCCTTACCTACATTCTAGGTTTTAAAGAGCCATGTCGTGTTGTGCTTGCGAAGCAGCGCAGGTTTGCGATGGTGAAGGTGTTAAATTAAACCCAACAGAAAGTGTGCCCATGCCACTCCTTGTCAGCCCGATCGATAACGCCACCCCCATGCAGCAAATTAAGCGCGATGGTATTGAAATTGATCGTTGCCCCGTTTCAGGCGGCGTGTGGTTGGATGCCGGAGAGCTGGAAAAGCTTTTGCTGGCGGTACAAAACGCGGCCGCCGCCGATCGGGTGGAATATTCTCAGTATCATCAGCAACACCCTAAGCCGGCCCAGCGCCCTATGCCCCGCCAGCACTGGCATGATGACGATGACTACGAAGATTACCACCACAAAAAGTATGGGAAACCGAGCACGATGAAGAGCTTGCTCAAGCTGTTTGATTAAACTGGTGAGGGCTGCTTTAAGCTCTCGCATACCCCCTGCAGACGCCCTCTAAGCAAAGAGTATTAACCGGTGGGCATCTGCACTGCGAGCGCAAAGAAAGCCTCAGGCTCAACTGCCTGCGCGACCATAGTCTTCTTTTTCAGCAATTCGGTCGGGGCAAGTTCTGATACATGCGCCTTGGGCGCCATGCAGCCTGGTAGCGCACTTGCATGGGGTGCAAGGGGTCGGAGGTTCAAATCCTCTCGCCCCGACCAATAAGTTCATTCTCACCCACCGTTGGCGGGTTTTTTAACGCGAAGGGCCGCACGCGGGCGGTCGTTCACCTATCAAGCGGACTGCCAAGAGCCCCTATAGTCAGCGCAGAGGCGCGAGCCTCCGCGCTGATGAATCATAAAGTCATGCCAGATCGTAGCGGTCGGCGTTCATGACCTTGGTCCATGCGGCCACGAAGTCCTTCACAAATTTCTCCTTGTTATCATCTTGAGCGTAGACCTCGGCATAGGCGCGCAAGATCGAATTCGAGCCGAATACGAGGTCAACACGCGTCGCGGTCCAGCGCGTTGCGCCTGTCTTTCGCAGCTTGATGTCGTAGGTGTTCTTGCCGGTTGGGATCCAAGTGTAGGCCATATCGGTCAGGTTAACGAAGAAGTCCGTCGTCAAGGCACCGGGGCTGTCGGTAAAGACGCCGTGCCGCGATCCGCCGTGGTTCGCGCCGATCACCCGAAGGCCGCCCAAGAGAACGGTCATTTCAGGCGCGGTAAGGCCCATGAGCTGAGCGCGATCGAGGAGCATCTCTTCGGGGGAGATGGCATAATCGGTCTTTACCCAATTGCGGAAGCCGTCGTGAAGCGGCTCCAAGACCTTGAACGAGGCGGCATCGGTCTGTTCCTGCAAGGCATCGCCTCTGCCGGATTCGAACGGGACCTCGATAGCAAAACCGCCAGCTTTCGCTGCCTGCTCGACGCCAACGTTGCCAGCGAGGACGATTATGTCCGCGAGGCTCGCGCCATGCTGCCGGGTGATCGGTTTCAGAACGGCTAGAACGCGGTTGAGGCGCGCTGGCTCGTTCCCTTCCCAATCCTTTTGGGGCGCCAAGCTAATACGCGCGCCATTCGCCCCGCCACGCAGGTCGGAGCTACGGAAGGTGCGCGCGCTGTCCCAGGCGGTGGCGACGAGATCGGCTGCGGGTACGCCGGTCGCCGCAATCGCGGCCTTAACCGCGCCGACGTCCCAGTTCTTCGGGCCAGCGGGGACCGGGTCCTGCCAAATCAGGTCTTCCTTAGGTGTGTCGGGGCCGATGTAGCGGGTCTTTGGCCCCATATCGCGATGGGTCAGCTTGAACCAAGCGCGGGCGAAGGTGTCGTTAAAGAAGGCTGGGTCGGCCATAAACCGCGCGCAGATCGCGCGGTAGATAGGGTCTACTTTCATTGCCATGTCCGCGTCCGTCATCATCGGCATGCGGCGGACCGAGGGATCGCTCGCATCGACCGGCATGTGCTCGGGCTTAATCCCGATCGGCTGCCATTGATGGGCGCCGGCGGGACTTTTGGTCAGTTCCCACTCGTAGCCGAACAGCAGCTCGAAATAGCCCATATCGAAGACAGTCGGATTGGTTGTCCAAGCGCCTTCAATGCCGGACGTCATGGCCTGGTTTGCCTGGCCGCCGTGATGGGGGTTTAACCAACCGAGGCCCTGGTTCTCGATGCCTGCGCCTTCGGGCTCAGGTCCCAACGCTTCCGCCCGGCCATTGCCATGCGCCTTACCGACGGTATGGCCGCCGGCCGTTAAGGCGGCTGTTTCCTCATCGTTCATGGCCATGCGCGCGAAAGTCTCGCGAATATGAGCGGCGGTCATCATTGGGTCGGGCCGTCCATTAACGCCCTCGGGGTTTACGTAGATGAGACCCATCTGAACCGCTGCGAGCGGGTTTTCTAGCGTCCCCGGCTTGGAGATATCGCCGTATCGGGTTTCAGAGGGAGGCGTCCACTCTTTCTCCGAGCCCCAGTAGACGTCTTTAAGAGGGTGCCAGACATCCTCACGCCCGAACGAGAAGCCGAAAGTTTTGAGGCCCATGTCCTCATAAGCGACCGTTCCCGACAGAATGATAAGGTCAGCCCATGAAAGCTTGTTGCCGTATTTCTTCTTGAGCGGCCAGAGGAGACGCCGTGCCTTGTCGAGGCTTGCGTTATCGGGCCAGGAATTGAGCGGGGCGAACCGAATGTCACCGGTGCCACCGCCGCCTCGGCCGTCGGCGAGGCGATACGTGCCAGCGGAATGCCAAGCCAGCCGGATCATAAGGCCGCCATAGTGACCCCAATCGGCCGGCCACCAATCCTGACTGTCGCGGAACAGCGCCTTCAGGTCGGCCTTGAGCGCCGCGACATCGAGAGATCTTACCGCAGACCGGTAGTCAAATTCTGAGCCGAATGGGTTTGTCTTCGTGTCGTGCTGATGGAGAATGTCGAGATCAAGGGCATTTGGCCACCAATCACGGTTCGACCGCCGTCTTGCAGTGGTGGGGCCACGCCCGCCGCCCGAGAATGGACATTTTGCTTCGCTGCTCATGGTCAAGCCTCCTTTTGTGTTCGTTATCCCCACGAACCATACGGAAGCTTCTTAATAAGATAAAGTAGCGTTATCTATTCATGACAATCATAAAAATTGATAATCAGTCCTTTCTCCTCGAGCAATCCTGAGGTGTCCTGCTAAAAGTTATAGCGCAGATTGATCGTCCCACCGTGGCTTTGGCTGCCGGCGCGTAGCTCACCTTGGTAGCTGAGGGTGGTATCAAAGCCCTTAGCATTGTTAACCTTTAAGCCGATCTCAACCTTTAAGGCGTGGCGCCCGCTCGGGGTACCAAGCATGGTAAAGGCCGCACCACCGCTGGCAAACTGGGCTGTCTGTTCCACCCCAGCCTGGTATAGGTCGTAGCTATACATAGCTTCGGCATGGGGGGTAAGCACCCAATCGTTGCCAATGGCTGCAACATATTCGGCACGCCCCCCAAGCTTGGTCGTCAGGCCAAAGTTGCGGGTACCATCCAGCTTCAAGTTTGCTCCTGTTGCACCGGTTTCCGTATAGCTTTCATTGGTGGCAAGGGTGGTGTTAAGGCCAACCTTGGGCAATAGGCTGAACGGCCCTGTCCGTTTACGGTGTGCCACTTCGCCCTGTAAACCAAACTGATGACCCTGGTAATCGCCCAAAGCTTCCCGTATCGTGCCACCGACGTTGACGACCCGACGGCTTTTAAACTGGTTGAAGGCGTAGCTGGCTTGGCCCTGAACTTCCCACGGGCCTTGGTTGGCAGCGCCGTAAGCCAAGGCCTGCAAGCTTTCCACCCCAACGCGGTTTTGCGTGCCACGGGGTGTGACGCTGCCTGTGCCATAGCCAAAAGCCACTCCGGCGAGCGCATGATCGGCCAACGAAACCTCAACCTCACGGTCGACCCCCAGCGCCAAGCCACGGCCATTGGCATCGTAGCCGTTGCCGGTACCACGGGCGCCTTGGCGGGTGGTACCGCCATAACCTTTCAGCCACAGCCCAACTTTGTCAGCTCTCAACCATCTATCTTCCTGACCGGTACTGATCCCGCTGTTGTTATTGGGCGAGGTAATTTCTCCGATACGGTTTTGCACCGAAGAAAGTACGCCATCCATTAACTGGTTGGCCCCAGCCGAGGGCGCCGCTGGTTCGTTGGCAATGAGTTGATTAATGGCGTTGGTCAGCTGGCCCGCATCACTCATGTTTTGTAACAGCGCCAACAAAGACGGATCACCAGCCAGAATGATGTTAATCTGGCTCCAAATGGCCTGAGCCTGTGCTGTATTGGGCTGAACATTAGCCAGCTGCTCTAACAATTGTAACAGCAGCCTGTTGTTTTCTAACTTCAGGCGGTACGCCAACCCGCTACCGCCCACCCCCGCGACTGTTGAGGAAAGTATCAGGCTGGTTGCTGAAGGGGCGGTTAAGGTGCTGCCAGCGGCCGAGCCATCGATCAGCACATAGGTGGCACTACTGGCCACGACGCCTGTAATCTCGATGATTGTGCCACTGGCAAGGTTGACCGAACGGGCGGTATCGTTGGCTAAAAGCAGCCTTCCGCTGGCGGAAGGGTCACTGGTAAGCCCAAAAGCAATCCTGCTTCCTGCGGTTGAGGAAACAAACCCCGCAACGGCCACGGTACTGCTGGTTACGTTAAGGCGCCCGCCTTGTATGCCGAGGTCGGCATTAATGGTGCTGGTACTGATGAAGTTGGTGGTTCCGCTGGTGAGCCTGAGCAAAGAAGGCCCAATGGCACTGTCAATGCTGCCGCGAATGTTAAGGGTACCAGCCCCCGCCATGGTAAAGGTGGCGTTGCGCAGCGTTAGGGCGTCATCGCCATCTTCCAACAGGTTGAAGGTCTGGCCTTGGCCGGTGGTGGCGGTAAATTTGGAGCTTGAGCCTTCTCCCGTTATCAGCTTGCCGTTAATGGTACCGCTGACGAGGGTGAGGCTTACGTTGGAATTGTTACTGAGGTCAACATCGCCATTGATGATGGAACTAGAAACCACCAGCCGGTTGAGGAGGGAGGAGTCACCCATCACCACATTGCCGTTCACCACTCCGCCCAGAAGCTTAATGGTATTGCCAATACCAGTCGCTGTAGAGGCATTGCTGCCATCGTGCCGTAAAACGAGGTTGCCATTGATAGTGCCTAGGTTGGTGACAGAAACACCTTGGGTGGTGTTAATTACCTGGCCGATTGCATTGCCACTTGAGGCGCCCTGAATGGTGCCTGTGTTTACAATTTCATCCACATAGGCATCGGCCTTGAT
>JAIXXE010000135.1 GCA_027490875.1 Alphaproteobacteria bacterium | reverse complement strand
GTAGCGGTGCCACCGTAAGGAGCCACACACGCAGCCAGCCTGATAATGATGTCACGAATAACCTAAGCTTTCGTAGCATAGCTTAAACACGTGAGAATAAAAGTATAGATGAGGGGGTAAATCTCCCCCTTATACAGAAAGAGTTGTGCGGGCGGAGTTGCCTGCTCGATCAAGACGTTCATTCTCACCCGTCGCTGGCGGGTTTTTTAGCACTAGGCGCCGCAGGAGCGGAGAAGCCTCATTTTTTGATTGATTCCATGTAAAAGCCCTGCTAAGCAGAAAGAGTTGTGCTGGCGGAACTGCCTGCACGACCAACATTTATAACCTCGGTCGTTGTAGATTGTGAAGGTTACTTTGTTTGGGCGGTTAGCTCAGCGGTAGAGCACTACATTGACATTGTAGTGGTCGTTGGTTCGATCCCAATACCGCCCACCAATTTAATTCAAGTTATTGATATTATTAGTATTTTTACTAAAATACTCCGCACGCCGCCCCGTTCTTACGTATGCACCGATCGTAAGAGTTTGGCCTGCATCTTAAGCCCTAGCTTTAGGCGTTTGCGAGTTCATCCGCAGCCTGCCTGAGCCTTGCCTCCGATAGGAATGACCCAACCCTCGTGGCGGGTCATTCCCTGCTTACAGGTGAGATTGCTTGATAGGGTTGCTGAGCTTGGCCTTGATAGCAGCTTCTATACCCCATAGCGTGCTGCAAAGGTGCGAATATCTTCAAAGGCGACGCTCATCGCACTGAGGAGTTCTGCTTTAGCTGCACCCGCAGGTAAGGCTTCTGCTTGGGCAGCAATATCACTTAAACCAAACAGGCCTAAGCTCGCAGCTGAACCTTTTAAACGATGGGCTGTTTTACACCAAGCTTCACTGCCAAACTCGGCCTCGCTTAACTCTTCAAGGCTTATGCTTGTGTTTTCCATGAACAACTCTAGCAAGCGTTGGCTGGTGGCCATATCGCCCCCTGTTAAGGTGTCAAAGTGGCTGGTATTCACCACAATACCGGAGTTTTGTTCAATACTGCTCGCTTGCGCTGCTTCCATGGGTGCGGGCTGATCAGCCGTTAAATCGATCGCTTGAGCATTGCTCCATTTTTCAATCAACAGCTTTAGTTTATCCAATGATACAGGTTTGGTTAAATAGTCGCTCATCCCGGCTTGTAAACATTGCTGGCGATGTTCCTTCATGGCGTTCGCTGTCAAGGCCACAATGGGAACTGGCAAACGCCCCTCTTCCATTTCAAAGGCACGGATGGCGCTGGCCGAAGCAGGCCCGTTCATGATGGGCATATTCATATCCATGAGAATGAGCGTGTAAGGGTTTTCAGGTGTGGCGGCATTGGCCATTTGCAAGCCTTCCTGACCGTTATTGGCCAACACTCCTTCAGCCCCAACTTGTTTAAGCAGGGCTATGATGACCTGTTGATTCACGGGATCATCTTCCACCACCAGTACGCGACCGTACGAAGCTGCCGAACTTTCTTTCACCATTTCACGACGGCCATATTCACGTAACTCACGCAGGCTATGGCGGGTAATCAGGCCGTCAAAAAGTTGATTGGGATTAGCCCGGCGGCCCACGACCACACGCAACATATCAAGTACCTCGTAAGGCAAATGCGGTTTAAGCAAGTAGCCGCTAAAACCAACTTCTTCAAAGCGTCTGGCATCTCCCCGCTGCCCCAAGCTGGTATGCAATATTAGCTGCATAGCAGGGCGTGAAGCGTGCAAAGCTTTCCCTAACAGCAACCCGTTGCTGTCGGGCAGTTGGTTATCAATAATTGCAATATTATATATGCTTTTGGTAACCATGTCTTCCGCTTGGGCAGCGGTCTCAGCTTCATGGACAACCATGCCTACGCCCACTAAAATCTCGCGCAAGATACGGCGGTTAATGGGCTGGTCGTCGACAACCAGCACACGACGGTGATTCAGGCTCTCCAGCCCGGGCAGCTTCACACGGCCCTCGCCCACGTAGGTAGAATCTACAGGCAAGTGGAAGGTAGCGCGGAAGGTAGAACCTTGGCCAGACTTGCTGTTTACAGAGATTTCCCCACCCATCATGTGGGCAAGTTCGCGACTAATAGCCAAACCTAAACCCGTACCGCCATATTTACGGGTGGTGCCGGCTTCTGCCTGCATAAAACGATTGAACAGACTCTTTTGTTGATCGGGCGTCATTCCAATTCCAGTATCGGTTACTTCCAGCACAAAGACAGCATTCCCTTCGGGAGTGGTTTCGCCTGCTTGAAAGAAAGCAACATGGATGTACCCTTGGTCGGTAAACTTCACGGCGTTCCCCAACAGGTTCGTTACGACTTGCCTAAATCGACCAGGGTCCCCCAAGACACGGCATAGGTTTTTAGGGTCATGCTGTACCAGAATATCAATACCTTTATGACGGGCTGTTACGATAAAGGTTTCGGCTACATCATTCACACAACTGGCAGCATCGAAGGGGATGCTTTCTAGGCTTAATTGGCCCGCTTCAATTTTAGCAACATCGAGCACGTCGTTTAAGATCAGTAACAATTGCTCTGAACTTTTGCGAATTGTTACCACATACTCGGCTTGGCGTTCGTTCAAGTTCATTTGACCAAACAAATCCAGCATCCCCAAAATACCATTTAAGGGGGTACGTATTTCGTGGCTCATGTTTGCCAAAAAGTCGGTCTTTGCCTGATCAGCCTTTTCCACCTGCTGCATCATGCGGGAGTATTTGTCTTCGTTTTCTTTAATGTTCTTCATTACATACCAGCCGATAAGGGCCAAGATAGGGATAACTGCCAACAACGATATATCCAGATAATGGTGTAAAGTTCCGGGCAAATAGCGCCCTATCGCCGTAAGCCCCAGCAAAAAGAACAGTACACCTACCAACAGCGATACACTGCGCGACAAGCTGTGGTCAGAATGGGGCAAACGCATGGGTGGTTCTTTCGGTTACTTTTTAATAAAAACGCTTAAAGCTTGTTGCAGTTTATCCCGCGTAAATGGTTTCGCTAAAAACCCCTTAGCCCCTGCCTGCGTTGCAGCAGCTAAGTTTGCGTGGGTAGCATTGGCGGTTAGCATCACCACATGGGCGGCCGCATCAGCCTTTTTAAGCTGTTCCAGCAACCCCAAACCATTCACATCAGGGAGACCAATGTCCATAAACACAAGGTCGGGTACATGCCGAGGATAAAGCTGAGCTGCCTCGTGAGCATTATGGGCCACAACAACAGTTACAAAACTACTTAACAAGGTTTCCAACAACAAAGCAGTGCTGGGGTCGTCTTCCACCACCAACACCAAGGGCTGCGCGCGCGTGCTCCGGCGTGCCGTTTGCACGGGGGTACTCCCCAGCACGTGACGCACCTCATTCACCTGTTGCTGCTGTTGGGCCGATTCGTCTGCAAAGTTTTTGGCTTTTAAGCGTCCTTCGCAGTCATAGGCCCATTCTTTCAACCGCAAGGGGTTTTTACCTAAATCGGCCATAACAACAGTCGTTTTGGGTGCATTATCCTCCCCTACCAGCAATCCAGCCAAACCATAGACTACTTTTACAATCCCTTCCGTGGCAGGGTGATAAAGCACCACAGCCACACGGTTATCGGGCAGCAGAAACACCCAGGCCGTGCGTTCAAGCGGTATGACGGTAGGGATGAGTGCTGCAATTAACCCAGACTTGGCAGGGGTAGCCCATGCTTGGCTGCGCATGCCGGGGGGCGCTAGTAAGAGGGCTTTCCAACCCTCCGTCGGGGCCTGAAATTGTTCGGCAAGGCCTTTTAAACCTTCTAGGGCATCGATCGCTACAACTTCACACTGGGGGGTTTTGGGGGCGACACTCGCCTTTTTCCAAGCCTTGCCAACGTTCCAGAAGGGGTCGAAGAGCGTTGGAGTCCCAGCCTGGCCATCAGTATTGTCTACCATGGAAGAAGGGGGGCGGTTGAGGGTGGGGTTCATCGGTGTAGCTCCGGTCACCTTATACTTATCATACATTTAATTGCTGACAGTGGATGTTGCGGTGCACTATATCTACTAACTAACTGTTAATACTATACAATATGCCATTATGATAGAACGCACAGTATCACTGCCAAACTCCCACGGCCGCTGATTTTTTAGACGATGGCCTTGCTGTTGGCAGAAGCTTCCGCCAGATTGTCAAAAAAACATGCTTAAGAGATTTCTATCCCATCACAGTTTGTTGCAGCGCCTGCTATGGCCAGTGCTAGGAGTCTTGGGCCTTGGATTCATCTGTATTTTGGGTGGCATGATAGGCTTGGCGGGCTATAAACTGTACGAGGCAGAGAAAAACCTGATTCATCAATCCAACGACCACTTAGAGCAAAGCCTGCCCGAAAAACTCTGGGACTTTGACAACGATGGCATTGAAAAAATTTTAACACAAACCTTTCAGTCCAACAGAGGCTATGTTGCGTTGGTGTTAAAAAGTGCTGATGGCACCGTCATGGCTGGATCGCAACAGCCTCCGGCCAAGCTACCGCCCTTGCTTGAAGTAGATAGCTACAACCTAACCTTTGATGGAGAGGTTGTAGGCCACCTTGAAATTTCTCATATCTATCTCCCTGTATTTTTAAGCATTTTGTCGTGGTCGGTCATGTTGTTGTTCCTGATGGGCGGCATGGCGCTTGTGATTATGTTTTGTATTCAACGCGTTGTGAACAATGTGGTCAAGCCGTTGGTCAAGCTTGGCCATAAAATGGATGACACCAGCCGTGCGACTGGTACCGATATTTATGAGCTTAGCGAACATGTGCAAAGCCAGCTTGCTTCTGGTAAGGAAATTGCCGCTGCCGTGAACGATGCTTCGCAGAGTTTAAACGATATGAACAAGCTGACCCAAAGCGTTGCCCAACGCTTGCAGACACTTAATGGCCGTTCTGCGGCCTCTCGCGATATTCTGGAGTCGCTGGGTAGCAGTACTGCCAAGATTAGCGGGATTTTGCAAACCATCGAAACGATTGCCGATAACACCAACCTGCTGGCCCTGAACGCCGCGATTGAAGCTGCCCGTGCGGGGGCTGCTGGGCAGGGCTTTGCCGTGGTGGCCGATGAGGTGAAGAAGCTATCGGCCCGCACGGTGGCGAGCACCCGCGAGGTTGGTGAGGCAATCGCTGCCTTACAGGAAAGTGTGGCCGCCGTAAATGTTGAGCTTAACGGGGTGACCGATGCCGTGGCTGCGATGGAGGCTGATATGCGCGGTGTGGCCGATGGATCAGCCCGCCAAAACGCCACCATGCACCAAATGCAAAACACCATGGGGCAGTTCCTGACCCACTTTGACCTGACTGAAAAAACCATGTTCACCAACATCGAGCGCCTGAAGGGGCTGCTCGATGACGTTGATAGTCTGCACTTGGTCTTGCAAGGGCCAAAGGGTTAAACATGAGGGTTAGGCTTTCGCTTGGCCTGGTATTGCTGGGTCTTTTACCATGGGCTGGGCAGGCCCAACCCGCTGTACAGGGTTTAACACCGCGTATTTTGCAGGCTGTGGCCGACCCATGGTGCCCCTACAATTGCGACCCTGCCAGCAGTAAGCCGGGGCTGATGGTGGAGGCCTTGCAGCAGGCGCTTCAGCCCTACGGCTATACCATTCACTATACCATCGTACCTTGGAAGCGGGCACTGGAAGGCACGCTGGATGGCACCTACGATATCGCCATTGCCGCCGATGCCGAAGAAGGGGCCAAGTTACGTCTGCCCGCGGTTGGCTTCGCTTGCAGCTACGGAGCCTTTACCAAGGCCGATAGGGCCTTTGATTACAAGGGGGTTTCAAGCCTTGAAGGGCGCCGCGTTGGCGGTACCAAAGGGTATTACTATGGTGCAGAGATGGAGGCCTATTTGCAGGCGCACCGTGGCAACGGTAGCAAGGCAATGTTGCTGACGGGTACGAACACCCTGCAACGTAATTTGCTTAAGCTTCAGCACGGCCGTTTGGACATATTGCTAGAAAATCCGTACGTGCTTAACTACGGCCTTACTGCCTACGCGATGCCCTTTAAGGTGACGCAGGTGGCGGAACTGGTGAATAACACCTGCTACCATGCACTCAGCCCCAACCAGCCCGATAGCGCCGCGCTGCAAGCCCTGCTTGGTCAGCGGCTTAAGGCAATGGAAGCCGATGGCACCTTGGGGCAGCTGCGCGCCAAGTACGGCCTGTAGCTTGTAAAGCTTGCAGCACTTGCCAACGTTGGGCAAGGAGGTTCATACTCGGCCAGTCAATCACCAAAAAGGAGACTGCCATGCTTAAACAATTTTTCTGTGCCGCTATGCTGGTGACCATGCCCGTACTAGGCCATGCCCAAGCGACCCCGATGGCCGCCGTGGCCGACCTGCCCGCCGGGGTTTATACGCTGGATAAAACCCATGCCAGCCTGACGTGGAAGGTTAGCCATCTGGGGCTTTCGCAATACACCGCGCGGTTTACCGATTTTGATGCCACGCTTACACTCGACCCCGCCAACCCGCTGGCTGCGACCGTGAGTGCGACCATCAACCCCCTGAGTGTGGAAACCGATTACCCGAAGAAGGCCGAAAAAGATTTTAACAAAGTGCTGGCCGAGGGCGCCGAGTGGTTTAATGGCACGAAGTTTCCGCGCATATCCTTCAGCAGCACCAAGCTGGAGCGTACCGGCGAAGAGACCGCGCGGCTGACTGGTAACCTGACCATGCTCGGCATTACCCAACCCGTGACACTGGCCGTAACCTTTAACGGCGGCTATACCCAAAAGCCCTTTGGTGCGCCCGGCGTGGCCGCAGTGGGGTTCAGTGCGACCGGTAAGATTAAACGTAGCGACTGGGGCTTCACCACCTACATTCCATCGATTGGCGATGAGGTAACACTGGCGCTGGAAGTTGAGTTTGAAAGCTCACCACAGATTAAAAAACCTCATTAGGCCGCCGCAATGCACACCACCCGTTACCCCGCCCCGTTGGTGGTGCTGCATTGGCTGTTGGCAGTGCTGATTGTGGGCATGATTGGCAGCGGCCTGCTGGTAGGGAGTGATCTGTTGCCCAAGATGCGGCAGTTCCAGATTATTCAGTGGCACAAGGCCTTTGGCGTGGCCGTGCTGCTGTTGGTGGCCTTGCGGGTTGCTGTACGGTTGTGGGCCATGGCGGCGCAGAAAATCCCGCCCCTGCCCGGCGCCTTTAAACCATGGGAAGTAAAAGCAGCAGCGCTGGGCCACGCAGGGCTGTATGCGGCCATGATTTTGTTGCCGCTGACGGGCTGGCTGATGGTCAGCAGCAGCCCCTACGGCTTGCCAACCATGCTGTGGGGCACGGTGGCGTGGCCGCATATCCCGCAAGTGCAGGGGCTGGTGTGGGTGAATGAGCTGGCCAAGGAAAGCCACGAGATGCTGGGCTATGCCATGCTGGTATTGCTGGCCTTGCACCTGGGCGCAGTGGCGAAGCATTATGTGAAGGATAACATCAACTTGCTGCCACGGGTGTGGTTTGGCGCACTGGCATTAATGTTGGTGTTGGCGCCGACTGCCCAAGCAGCGCCTTACCAGCTGGATATGACGCAAAGCAAGCTGCATTTTCAAGGAATGCATGCTGACGCCGCCTTCCATGGTACGTTTAAGCAGTGGTCGGCTACGGTTAACTGGAATGCCGACGACCCAACCCAGAGTACCATGGCCGCAACCATCCAAACCGCCAGCGCCGCCACAGGCAACCCCACCTACGATGCCACGCTGCCCACCGCCGATTGGTTTAACAGCCAAGCCTTCCCGACCGCCAGCTTTGCCAGTACGGCCATTACCAAAGGCGCAAAGGTTAACAACTATACCGCACAGGGCACCCTAGCCCTGCGTGGCGTAACGCAACCCGTGACGTTGAACTTTACCCTCACACCCGTCCACGGCAGCACCAACGGCGCGCTACGCGCGTTAGGGGCCCTTACGATCGACCGCCTGGCGTTTGGTATGGGGGCTGCATCAGACCCAGAAGCTGATTGGGTAAGCCGCACTATTACGGTTACGCTGGATGTGATTGGCGTGCCCGCGCAAGCCAACTAATCTTAGCGAAAGCGCGATGGCCGTTTGGCAGCGCGTTCGCCGCCACCAAAGCCTTCACTCCGCCCGCTGCCTGCGTGGCTGCGCTTCTGGAAGCCGCCGTGGCTTGGTGCCGCACCGCTGCGTTTGGGCCCGCTTTGGCTCCGCCCACCAAACCCACCGCCGCCAGCGCCGCTGAAATTAGGCTTGCGTGGTTGCTTGCGGCTGCGCGGTGCCAAGGCACCTTGTCGGGCGAATTCATCGTGTGTCAGAATGCTTTCGTGGCCGGGCAGTTGGGCCAATTCCATCTTCTTCCCAAGCACCTTTTCAATGTCGCGCAGCATGGGTACGTCGGAAGGCGCGATGAGCGAAATGGCCACGCCGCTGCTGCCGCTCCGGCCCGTGCGGCCGATGCGGTGGACGTAGTCTTCGGCCACTTGCGGGAGGTCAAAGTTAATCACGTGACCCAGCTCTTTTACATCCAATCCGCGGGCCGCTACGTCGGTCGCGACCAGCAGTTTCAGGCTACCGCGGTGCAGTTGGTCCAGCGTTCGCTTGCGCGCATTCTGCTTCATACCACCGTGCAAGGCTGCGCTGGTAAAGCCAGCTTTGGTAAGCTTTTCGGCCAGCTTATCGCTGCCATGCTTGGTGGCCGAGAAGATAATGGCTTGGTCCACGCGTTCAACGCCTAAAAGCTCTACCAGTTGCAGGAACTTATGCTCCTGGCTATCGGCACGGTAGGCGCGTTGGGTAATGAGGCTATGGTTGGGCTTGGCAGGGGCCAGCTCCACCTTCACGGGGTTGCGCAGCACGCGGTCGGCCACTTTGCTGACGCTTGGTGTCAGGGTTGCGGTGAACAGCAGGGTCTGAATCTTTTTGGCGGTAGCCGCTGTAATGGCGGCCATGATGCGCTCGACTGGCTTTAAAAAGCCCATATCCAGCATGCGGTCGGCTTCGTCCAGCACCACCACTTCGGTGCGGGAGAAATCCACGCGGCGTTGTTCCAGATGGTCAATCAGGCGCCCCGGCGTGGCCACCAGTACGTCCAACCGGCCTGCCAACAGCGTGTATTGCATGCCGTAGCCTACGCCGCCGACAATCACGCCCACCCGCATGCCACTGGTCTTGCCGAACAGCTTTACGGCTTCCATGACCTGCTGGGCCAGCTCACGGGTGGGGGTGAGCACCAGCAGGCGGGGGCCACGGCCTTCGCGCGGGACTGGCGTGGTAAGCAAGCGCTGGAGGGCTGGAATGACGAACGCCCCGGTCTTACCAGTCCCCGTTTGGGCGCTGGCGATGAGGTCGCGGCCATCCATCACGGCTGGAATGGCCTGCGCCTGCACCGGTGTTGGTGTGGTAAAACCTGCCGCTTCAATGGCGGCCTGCAGGTGGGGGTGAAGGTTAAAACTGGCGAAGGTTGTCATACAAAATATCCCTGTTAGCCCCCTAAGGGGCTTGATTGCGTGGGCGGCACCACAACAAGAAATGAGGGGAGACGCAGGCCGCATTGTGCGGCAGTGAGGGTTACATAGGGCTATTTTATTGAAATTACAAGGGGTGATTAAAATTATCTTGCACTTTCATTACGATGCATGCAGATATCGCTACGAAAACGCAGGGATCCCCTCTGTGTTCCGTTTTTGCAGGAGCTGGCCATGGCCCGCCTTGAATCGAACCTTAGCTGGTTTTTGGTGGTGGTGACGGGTGTATCTCTCGCCTTCTTTCTCTTTCAGCCCTTCGGGTGGTTGAACATACTGACCTTGCTGGCCGTCCTTGGGTGGTCGGTTTGGGTTGGCTATGCGCAGTCCAGGCGCTTTCTTGAATCCGGCGGTAACCATGCGCTGATGCCCTTGGTGGCTTTCCAAACCTACGCCAAGCAGCAGAAACGACACATCTATGTGGCATGCTTTATGTTTATTTGGGTTGTGCCGCTGATGTTTGCTCTGGTTTTTGAGTTCGCTCTCACGTTCACCGCTGCGCTGATGAGTGCGATCTTTGCGTGGCTCCTCAAAAGCGGAGTTGGCTTCTTTTCGCTTCAAGTTACCGAAATCGGAAAAACACTCGAGGAAGAAGTCAGGCGCTACAATCTCCGCCAATAAACCCTCCCAATAGCCCTCCTTTGGGCCGATTCCGAACCATGGCCTCCAGCACTTGCTGGAGGCCATGGTTGTTTAGGAAATCTCGCGCTTAAAGCGCTTGCGGCTGTTGGTGTCGAGGCCCTTTTTGCGAATGCGGACGGCGCCGGGGGTAATTTCCACCAGTTCGTCATCGCCGATGTAGGTGAGCGCATATTCCAAGGTTACCTGCCGTGGCGGGGCCAGAATCAGCGCGTCATCCTTAC
>JAIXXE010000027.1 GCA_027490875.1 Alphaproteobacteria bacterium | reverse complement strand
TCAGATCCATTCCAGCGGCAATTTCTCTCGCCTTTTGCGTGATTTGTGTGCTTGCCGCGAAGGTCAACCTTGGCGTTGGCTTCACCGTGCTTTTCGATCTTCTTCTTGAGCAGATACTTGGCCTTACGCTTCTTTGCGTTGGCCTTGGCTGCATTAGGGTCTTTGATTGGCATTAGCCCCGCACCTCCACAAGAATCCCGGTTTCGTCGGCCCAGGAAGTCCGTTGTTTGAATCGCCATCGCACTTTGCTTCTGTCGCCGTCATCGAAGCCCCAATGTTCAGCCACCATGTCCTGCACGGCTTTGAACACATTCCCAAGGTTGCCCTGATCTATCCGCCTGCCACCGTTGGCGATCCGGGTGAGCGTCACTTGCAGTGGGTAATCCGTGAATGGAATCACCACACCCGCCAGGTATTTCCTCACCGCCTGCTTCACTGCCAACTTCCGCGAAATCCTTGCCCGCAACTGGCCCCCGATGTTGCTCTCGCTCTTGAGCACCACACCCGGGATGAACACGCTGAACGTGTACACCGCTGGGCCGATGGGACGTTGTTGCTTGGTCTTGGTCGGTTTGACCGGTTTGGACTGGGCAACAGCCACTGGTCGTGGCGAGTCAGGTGCAAGAAGCCCACGGCGTTGCATTTCCGCGATGTACTCGTCAGGGTTGACCTTGAGGCCCATAAAGGCAGAACCTCCATCCAGAAGCGGTAGGGCCATCCCCACCGCTGTTTGATCCAGGTTTGCTGCTTACTCCGGTGAGCCGTAGTAAAGCGGAACGTCTCCCAGCTCCGCTTCCTCCAGAGCCTCGGTCATCCGCCTGCAGAGATGGGCTTCTGCCTCAACGCAGGCGTTCTCGACCTCGCCGGGCAAAACCCAGAACTTGAAGGCCTCGTCACTGGCATCCAGCACGCAAGCCACTCGGATCGGACGACGAACGGCGAAGAGGGGGTTCTCGTAGATCGTGACCATGAACGTAATAACCTCGGGGATCAGGTCGGCCCCGCTCGCCTCGGCCACGAGCGACTTGCTCATGCTCACGCCCTTGGCCTGCACTGTGCTGCTGGCTTCCTGAACCTTCTTGAAGTCCAGCTTGCTGATGAGTTTCGTGAAGTCCGGGTGCTTATCCATGCAGTCGATCAGCGTTGTCCGCAACAGGGCGTACAGCGAAGTCTGCTTGTAGGCCGCACCCTTGGCCTTTTCCCATTCGCGGATGAGCTTGAATGGCTCGCTGAACTCTGCCCGCAGCTTGATTCGCCCGTTGGGGAGAATGCCGACAATTCCGTGACGGTCGTACCAGACCTCGGGTCCACTCGATGTTGCATCAACACTGATGTAGCTGTCGCCAGCCTTTTTGATCCGCCGGGCGATGGTGTGGTAGTCTTTGGACACCTCCAGCGTGTCCGCTGGCTTCGCCTTGACTCGCTCCAGCGAGCCGTCTTTTTGTGCGATGTAGTAGAAACCCTTCGGCTCTTCTGGCGGCTTGTGAAAGCGTGCCTTGATCTCGACAGCTTCACGAGCCATGCGAATGATCGACTCGGTTTCACTGCTGTCTGGATAAGACTCTTCGTTGTACGCGCTACTCATGATTCTCTCGAAAAGGATTGGTGGTTGTCAGGTGGGTGGCCTTCGGCATCGCCTCGGGCCGGGTTGTGCTGCTTACTCTTCGATTTCGCCAGGCATCAGGTCGGCCGTAGTCATCTGGTCGGGGTTGTTGGAACAGTCCGGGTTAAAGACCATTCCTCCAGCAACGGTGTTGAGTTTGCACACCGTCACGGGCGGCACTTGGTTTGGCAGCTTGACCTTCGTTGCCGCACCAATCGAAAGCCCGTCGTACCCGTCCGGTTTGAACTTCAACGTGACCGTCAACTCACGGACTTTCATGTCGGTGCCACGGTCGTTGATGTCGTCGAAGATCCGCTTCAGGTCCGCGTCGATGATTCGCCCGACGTAACCGTCACTCAGCGCCGCAAGCGAGGTTGCTTGCAACACGACCCGCCTGGGGCCCTTCTTCACCATGTGTCGTCTCCTCAAAAGTGGTGGTGCTATCCATCAGGCCCGAAAAGGGGCCGTGTTGGGTTCAGTTGAACAGCGAAGGCTGCTCGCTCTCTGGCTCCGTTTTTGCCATGTCACGATTCAGCTCATCGCGCAGCAGTTGCCGCACTGGCTCCGGGAAAGTCGCCTTGAAGAGCATCCAATGGGCGTAGCCGATGTCTTGAAGAACCGGAACGCCTTGGTTCTTCCGGGTGTTGAAGCACAGTCGCCCCTGCTCGTCGTAACACAGCTTCCCGAACGGGTCGGCAACCTTGCGGCCATGCGTGGAAAGCAGGGCCAACTCCGCTTCGCTCTTGCCCCGGAACTCCGAGTATCGGTGGCGCATCTCGTTGAAGACTTCGAGACAGGCTTGGGCATCTGATGTAGCCCCATGGCTTCCTTCGAGCGGCTTCATAAACATCCGCTGGTAGATCGCGGTGAGCTTGCGTGGAACTGCCACCGCTTCGAGTCCGGCGGTGTCGATGATGGTGAGTTTCGACCAATCGAACTTGACCTGTGCAATCTCGAACTCGCGGGCCAGCACGGGCATGTCGAGGGTGTAGGGCGAGTGGCCGACGAGAACGGTGCCAGGCTCCTTCAGGGTGAAGGCGATATG
>JAIXXE010000026.1 GCA_027490875.1 Alphaproteobacteria bacterium | reverse complement strand
TGCCAAACTGGGCTACATGGGCTTCTTTACTAAGGCGGTGGTGGCAGCGCTGAAAAACTGGCCCGCGCTGAATGCCGAAATTGACGGCGAGGATATTCTGTACAAAAAACACTACGACATTGGCGTGGCGGTGAGCAGCGACAAGGGCCTGGTGGTGCCCGTGCTACGCGGGGCCGACCGGTACGACATTGCGGGGATTGAAACCGGCATCGCCGACTTTGGCAAGCGTGCGCGGGAAGGTGGCCTCAAGCCCGATGAACTGGTGGGCGCGACCTTTAGCATCACCAACGGCGGGGTGTTTGGGAGTATGCTTTCCATGCCGATTTTGAACTACCCACAGGTTGGGATTTTAGGCATGCACGGCATTAAAGATAGGCCCGTGGTGGTTGAGGAAGGTGGCGAGAAAAAAATCGTCATTCGCCCGATGATGTACGTGGCGCTGACCTACGACCACCGCATTGTGGATGGCCGCGAAGCCGTCAGCTTTCTGGTGGATGTTAAAAATGCGCTGGAAGAGCCCAGCCGCTTGGTGTTGGGGGTATAATGAGAAAGCCGCCCTTCCGGGCGGCTCCTTAGATCGTGCGCGTAATCAAGTGATTCAGAGAGCTATCTGTATAGAAGCATGAAAGATTCCTGAGTGGGTTTCTGCGTTTTGGTCATCCCATAGTGTGAGAAGCCCCGACACTTCAAGAGACAGAGACATGAGTTCCTCTTGCGAAAGCCCTTCAATCTCCTGATGAAAAACCCAAACACCTTCTTCCTTCGAGGTATAAATGGTTGGGTCTTCCATGATGACACCTTGAGGATAAGCTTCAATAGCTTCTTGCAAAACTTTACCGAAGACTTTAGTCATTACCTCAAGTGTCGGAATGGGTTTTGAAGTCTCGGCTCTTCCGAAGTAGTCAAAGTCTGTGACGAGGTAGAAAGTCTTTTCCCGGTCAGACATATTACGCTCCTGTGGCTGGGGTATGTAAACAGTTGAGATTGTCGGCTAGTTCGGATATAAAGATACTCGTCAAATCAAAAAAGTAAATACTTAATGGTTTCTGTTTCTGCCATTTTTATCGCTGCCGCTGCGGTCTGGCTGGTTGGCCTTTCCGTGCTTACCATGCTGATGCGCCGCAAGCTTAAAATTTCCATTGGAACGGCGGGCAACCCAACCATGGAGCGCTTCATGCGGGCGCAGGCCAATGCCGCCGAGTACCTGCCCATGATGGGGCTGCTGATGGTGGCGATGGAATTGCAAGGGGCCCCGCACTGGCTGCTGATGGGGTTGGGTGGCACGATGTTGCTTGGCCGCCTTAGCCACGGCTACGGCCTTTTAGTTGCCGAGCCAAAGTTTAAGGATTTTAAGTTCCGTGTTTTTGGCATGGTCTGCACCTGGGGTTGCTTGGGGGTAGGGGCCTTGGTGGCTCTTGGGATGACCCTTTAAAGCCTTGAAGCCGCCCAGTGGGCGGCTTCTGTTTACGAGGGTCGTGCAGCTAGTCTGCGCTGACCAGAACGAAGGGAATGGCTTCACAGTCCCAAACTGGATCGTTACGGCCAAGCTCTGCAAAGGCATTCGCCACCCTTTTGGCAAAGCTTTTGATAACGCGCAGAGTTACGCCTTGAACTTCATACTCCATGCCCCAGCAGTGGGTTGGGCCACGCTTGTGCACATAAGGATAATCGTACAGAGTCAAATCAGGATACTGCTTCGCTACTTCGTGGAAAAGCATTTCCGCACGGTTGCCGATTTCCTTTTCCGAAGGAAGTGGGAGGGTTGAGCCCTTTTCTCGATAGAAGTCGACGACGATGAAGGCTTGGTACGTAGGTTTTTTGCTCATGACATTACCTTTCGGGCTTGAGCACATGGAAACGCTAGAATAAAGACTTAGTACCTGCTAGATTACAATTGTTAACAAAATAAAGCAAGATTTATGAACTCTTTCGATATGGTGGTGATTGGTGCTGGCCCTGCGGGCTATGTGTGTGCGATTCGGGCGGCCCAACTGGGCATGAGCGTGTGCCTGATTGATAAACGCGCCGACCTTGGCGGTACCTGCCTGAATGTGGGGTGCATCCCCAGCAAGGCGCTGCTGGAAAGCAGCCACCACTTCCATATGGCGCAACACGGCCTGGCGGCCCATGGCATTACAGTACAGGGGGCAAGCCTGAATTTGCCCGCCATGCTTGGCCGCAAGGATGCGGTGGTGAAGCAGCTGACCGGCGGGATTGGCGCGCTGATGAAGAAGAATAAAATCACCGTTAAAACGGGTTGGGGCAAACTGGTGGCGGCGGGCCAAGTAGAGGTTGACGGCGAATTGGTTGAGGCCAAGCATATCGTGATTGCCGCAGGCAGCACCCCGATTGAACTGCCCTTTGCCACGTTTAATCACACCACCATTCTGGATAGCACCGACTGCCTGAGCCTGCCTGCTGTGCCAGCCCATCTGGCCGTGATTGGGGCGGGGGTGATTGGCTTGGAAATGGGGAGCATCTGGGCGCGCTTGGGTAGCAAGGTAACCGTGCTGGATGTGGCGGAACGGCCCGTGGCGATTATGGATGAAGACCTCGGCCGCGAAGCCCAAAAGCTGTTTACCAAGCAGGGGATGGCCTTTTCGCTCGGTGCCAAAGTAAGCGGGGTTGAGGTTACCAAAACAGGTGTGGCCATTGCCTACACTGATGCTGCTGGTGTTGCCACGACCTTGCAGGCCGATAAGGTGTTGGTAGCCGTAGGCCGCAAGGCCAACACCGCGGGTATGGGCTTGGTTGAAGCGGGTGTTACGCTGACCGCGCGCGGCGTGATTGAAACCGACGCAAAGTACCAAACCAGCTTACCCAACGTGTACGCGATTGGTGACTGCATTGCCGGTCCGATGCTGGCCCACAAGGGTGAAGAGGAAGGCGTGGCCTTGGCCGAGATGCTGGCCGGACAGCATGGGCATGTGAACTACAACGCCATCCCGTGGGTGGTTTACACCCACCCCGAATTGGCAGGGGTTGGCCTGACCGAAGCCGAAGCGACTGCCAAGTACGGCGACGTAAAGGTTGGCAAGTTTAGGTTTGCCGCCAATGGCCGCGCCATTGCGGTGGATGCCACCGAGGGGTTTGTGAAGGTGATTGCCCATGCGCAGACCGATGAGCTGCTGGGGGTGCATATTATCGGCCACAATGCCTCGGAAATGATTGGCGAAGCCGCCTGCCTGATTGAGTTTAAGGCCAGCGCCGAGGATTTAGCCCGTTGCGTGCACGCCCACCCCACCTTGAGCGAGGCCGTGAAGGAAGCGGCTCTCGCTTCGCAGGGGCGGGCGCTGCATAGCTAGCCGCTACCTTCAGTATGTTGATGATGTGCGCCTTTGGCGCAACGAAGCGGCCTTAGCCTCGCAGGGACGGGCGATTCATAGTTAGCCGCTTCCTTCAGTATGTTGATGATGTGGAATTAATTAAACTGGCGCGCCCGAAAGGATTTAACCCCGTTGGGGTTGGTTCCTTTCAGGCGCGATTAAAGGAATTATAGCGAAGCCCATCATTACTTGCCACAGCCGCACCCGTCATTCCAGAACGCGGTTGGGGAGAACAATGGTTCATTGTTCGGGCCCCCAACCCGTATCTGGAATAACAACAATTCTTTTTTTCTCTTCTGTTATTCCTGATAGCCGCAGGGGGCCCAAAATCGGCAAGCGATTTTTCCCCTGCTGGCTTCTGGAATGACGGGCAATGTGTGTGGTAAGTTTTCTTGGGCTTCGCTATAAAATTTAAGGGCCCCGTTGGGCCCTTGTTTGGATTGTCGTTGACCTTACCAACGTACACTAGGTGTACGGGGGGATTGCAGAATATAGACTTCCGAACAACGCCAGAAACCCCACCCAGCATAGTTGGTTGCACCCCAAGTGCCCCACCAGTTGCCAGCATAGCCAAACCACCAGCCTGGCATCCAGGAGACATAGTTTGCATAGATGCCATCACCGTCCACATAGTTCCCTGGCGTGGCGCCAGAATTACAGTAAAGGGGCCAGCCATCCCCAGAACGGCAGCCGGGCGTGGTGGTGTCGGTTCCGGCACAGCGTCTAATATCTACACCAGACGATGCTGCCCCACATCCAATGGTTTTGTTGGGGCCCATTTTAAGCGATTCACCATCCTTGCAGGTTGGCAGC
>JAIXXE010000041.1 GCA_027490875.1 Alphaproteobacteria bacterium | reverse complement strand
TCGCCAAAATCCTTACGCGGGCCATAGCTGCGGGGGCGCTCACCGCCTTCGGTGCTACGCGGAGTGTAAGGGCGGGCTGGACGGTCGCCCTCAGCACGCGGTGTATACGGGCGGGCTGGACGGTCGCCAAAATCCTTACGCGGGCCATAGCTGCGCGGGCGATCGCCACCAGCGCCACCCCGGGGTTTATCACCAAAACCACCAGGTTTTTTAGGGCCGCGCCCACCTTCGTATGCCATCGTTCACGCTTTCTATTCTGGTTGGCCTTAACAGGATGCCTAAAAAATAGCCAGCGTAAAGTATAAAAAATCCGTAATTTATTTAACACACTGTGTCATGTCACCCAGCTGGGCTATCCGCACACCTAGGCTTGCCACCCGCCCGCGCGCCCACCGGCTTGGGGCCTTTGGGTTCCAACGCTGGGGGCTGGGGAGGATACTCACCAGTCGAAAAACCTCGGCGCGCGTTAGTCTTTTCGCCGACCTTCCATAATGATGGCGGGCCGCAGCCTCTATGCCATACACCCCGGGGCCCCACTCAGCAATATTAAGGTATACCTCCATGATGCGGCGTTTACCCCATAATGTTTCAATCAGATAGGTAAAGGGAACCTCCAGTGCCTTGCGCAAAGGGTCCTGATTTGGCCACAGAAAGACATTGCGTGCCACCTGCATACTAACGGTACTGGCGCCTCTAAGCCCCTCTCCGTCTTGCCATTCCTCGTAAACCTGCTGCACGGCTTGCCAGTCCACGCCCCCATGAATACAGAACCTATTGTCTTCGCTGGCAATCACGGCCTGGGGGATGACTGCGGGCAGCCTCTCAATTTCAACCCAGCGGCGCTGCCAGAACCAGCTCTCACTGCTCACCCCTACCCCGTTCACCCAACGCCAGAGCATGAGAGGTGTCGCCGGAACTGGCACCCAAATCAAGACAACCGCATAGGCCAAGGGTGCCACCAGCAGGGCCAGCAGCACCCAGGGCCAACAGCGCGTTTTAGGCTTGGGTGGCTTTGGGCCGGAGTAAGGGGAAGAGAATGACATCGCGGATGCTGGGTTGATTGGTCATCAGCATAGCCAGCCGATCAATCCCAAGTCCAATCCCCCCTGCAGGAGGCATGCCCAATTCCAAGGCATGCAGAAAGTCGTCATCAAACGGCATGGCTTCGGCGTCGCCTTGGCTGGCCTTTTTGCGTTGCGCCTCAAAACGAGCCCGTTGATCGTCGGGGTCGTTCAGTTCGCTATAGAACTCGCCGTGCTCACGCCCGGCAATGTACAGCTCGGCGCGTTGGGTCCAGCCGGGTTGGTTGGGGTGCTGGCGTACCAAGGGCGAGGTTTCAATCGGGTAATCCAGAATATAGGTTGGCTGAATCAGCTGCCCTTCCACCAAGGTTTCAAAGCAATGCTGAAACAGTTCGCCGTAGCTGGTGATGGGGTCGGGCAATTCAACCCTCTTTTGCTTCGCGGCCGCGGCCAGCGTATCAACCGTGGCCAAATCGGCCTCGGTAAATCCTGCCAAGGTTAGCAGGCTCTCCCGCATCGTCATGCGGGCAAACGGCTTGCCAAAGTCAATCATATGCTCGCCGTAGGCTAACTGGGCATGGCCGTTTAGCTGGGTCACCACATGGCGCAGCATCTCTTCCATCAGCTGCATCACGTCCTCACGCGTGGCGTAGGCCATGTACCATTCCAGCATGGTGAACTCGGGGTTGTGCTTGGTGGAAATACCTTCATTGCGGAAGTTACGCGACAGCTCATAAACCCGCGTCATCCCGCCTACCAGCAAGCGCTTCAGGAACAACTCGGGCGCAATCCGCAGGTTCAGTGGCAAATCAAGGGCATTGTGGTGGGTATGGAACGGTCTCGCAGTCGCCCCGCCGGCTTGCAGTTGCAAAATCGGGGTTTCTACTTCCAAAAAGCCGTGCTCATCCAAAAAGCGTCGGATGGCACTGACCATGCGACTGCGTGTTACAAACACCTGCTGCACGTCGGGGTTTACAAACATATCCAGGTAGCGCTGGCGGTAACGGGCCTCCACATCTTCCAGCCCGTGCCATTTATCGGGCAGCGGATGGTGGCATTTGGCCAACAGGGTGAAGGTCTCGACCAACAGGGTCAGCTCGCCTTTATTGGTACGGCCCATGCGGCCGGTTACGGCCACCCAGTCGCCAAGGTCAATGCAGTCGTTAAACAGGGCGAATACCTCGGGGCCGCTGCCATCCACGCTGAGGGAAATCTGCAACGACCCAGCCCCATCCTGCAATTGCGCAAACAGCAACTTACCAAACAAGCGCAGCGCCATAATACGGCCGCCCAAGGTATAGAGGGGCGTGGCCGTGGCAATCAGAGCCTCCTTATCGGCGGCGGCATAGCGCTGGGCCAATTCCACGGTTGTGGCATTGGGCCGGGCATCGTTGGGGTAGCGGGCCCCACCACGCTTAAGGTACTCGGCAAACTTGTGCTGACGCTGTAACATCAGGTCGGAAAGCTCGGGGGCAGAAGATGAAGAAGGGTGCATAACGCTCTTTCTAGCAGCAAACCCCCCAAACGCGCAACCGCCCGCGTTGTTATGAAAGCACGGGCGGTCTATCGCAGGGTCAAGAGGCTTCGCCGACTCAATTCAGGCGGACGGCTCGGTCGCAAGGCGGGGCCATGAGGTGATACCCCAACAGCCTTCGCGCCGTACGGCAGTAACCAAGGGTGTAGCGGGCTGCCAACAGGGCAGTACGTTCCAGCAACACCACCTCTTCACGGCTAAACCCACTTTCTGGTGGGCCTTGCTCCAGCCTGCCGAGGTAATAGCGCAAGGTTGCCTCGGGCGTAAGCTGTCCCAGCCGTTCAAGCCAGCGGGGGTAAAGTTCGCGCGCCGTGGCATTGTTGGCCTCCATCGCGCAGTTCAGGAAGGCAATCATACCCACCACCCCAACCACATCGGTCGCCACAGGGTCATTGGTACTGAGCAGGCGAAAGACATCGGATTGCGCGCGTTGGTCATCCCACACCCTATCCGCGCGTTCAACCAAGGTCATGGCCCGCACGGCAGCACGCATCTGTTGCATTTGGCAGGTATGAATGGCACCCGCCCCAACTTGGCTTGCCGCAGGCCAAATCGAATAACCAAGAAAACCAAGGATAATTCCAAGCACGAGAAACGGTCGACGCATCACACCCTCCGGGGTTTGTGGTGAAAGGGGCAGAAAGATTACGTAAGAGTCCTCAAAATTAATGATACGCGATTATTTCATGAAGTAAAATGTATACTTACAGGACCCTCTTGCCAAAAGCCCTCTGGATTGCTAGGAGGAAGCCTAAGTGCTGCCGTAGCTCAGTGGTAGAGCACGTCATTGGTAATGACGAGGTCGAAAGTTCAATCCTTTTCGGCAGCACCATTTTGAAAAACTTCATATTAAGCTGCCCGTCATTCCAGAAGTCAGCAGGGTCAAAATCGCTGGCCGATTTTGGGGCCCCTGCGGCTATCTGGAATAACAAAGCTTAAGGGTAAGAGGCGAAAGCCTCCCCTTTTGTCATTCCACTGAAAAGTGGAATCTTCTGGCCATGCCCGAACGTACCAAGCAGATTCCAGCGTTCGCAGGAATGACAAGGGTCGAAACTATCACTACCGATACGGCACAGGCTCAGCCGTAGAGTAATCGTAAGAGCCCTTGCCGGTCTTTTTACCAAGCCAGCCGGCATCAACAAACTTCACCAACAGGGGGCATGGGCGATATTTGCTGTCGCCCAGTTCGTTATGCAGAACCCGCATAATGGCCACGCAGGTATCAAGCCCGATAAAATCGGCCAGCGTAAGCGGCCCCATCGGGTGGCCAGCCCCCAACTTCATGGCGGTATCGATGCTCTTCACATCGGCCACCCCATCTTGCAGCGCGTAGCAGGCTTCGTTCAGCATCGGCAGCAGCAGGCGATTTACAATAAACCCGGGCACATCTTCGCTGGTGGCTACAGTTTTCCCCATTTTAACCGCCACGTCACGCACGCGGTCGTAGGTTTCTTCGCTGGTGGCGAGGCCTTTAATAATTTCCACCAAGGCCATCATCGGCACGGGGTTCATAAAGTGCAGGCCAATGAACTGCTCGGGCCGCTTGGTTACGGCTGCCAGGCGGGTGATGGAAATGCTGCTGGTGTTGGAAGCAATCAGCCCGCCGGGGTGCAAAATGCCGTCCAATTGTACAAAAATCTTCTTTTTAATCTCTTCGTTCTCGGTCGCGGCTTCCACCACCAGGTCGCAACCCGCTATATCATTCATGGCAATCGTGGTGGCAATTCGGCCTTCGGCTTTGGCCTTGTCTTCAGCCGAAAGCGTACCTTTTTGCACCTGCCGGTCCATATTTTTGCCAATGGTTGCCATAGCCTTTTCCAAGGCGACGGGGTTGGTGTCCAGCACCGTTACCCGCAAGCCACACTGGGCAGCCACGTGGGCAATCCCGTTCCCCATTTGGCCGGCCCCAATAACCCCAATATGTTGAATCTCGCGCATGGTGGCTTCCTTTTGTCGGATGTTTTTGTTCGAAGCTATTGTGCCAGAAAGGGTTCTTAAGGTAAAGGCAAGGACATGGGAAAAGTACTGCCAATCTATATTCATCCGCACCCGGTGTTGCAAAGAGTGGCCGAGCCGATTGCCGCCACTGATGCCGCCACCCTAACCTTGGCCGAGGATATGTTTGCCACACTGGCAGTTGCCAATGGCGCAGCGCTGGCGGCCCCGCAAGTCGGAGCAAGTGTGCGGCTGATTGTGGTTGATTTAGGGGCCGAGAGCCCCAATGGCCGCCGCGATTATAGCATCAAACACCCAGAAGTATTGATTAACCCAGAAATTACCCACACCAGCGAAGCCACCTGCATGTGGAAGGAAGGGTGCCTCTCCGTCCCCGATCTGTGGCTGGATATTGAACGGCACGCCGAAGTAAGCCTGCGCTACACCGACCGCGACGGCCAAGTGCGTGAAGAACACGCCACCGGCATACGGGCCTTGATGGTGCAGCACGAAATCGACCACTTGAACGGCATCATGTTTACCGACCGCTTAAGCCCCGCCCGCAGGCTCATGGCCATGCCCAAGTGGCAGAAACTGCGCACCGATATTCTGCGCAAGGGCGCGGCGTTCGATGTTATAGCCGCCGAATGCGGCCTCATCAAAGCCAAACATTACGAAGATTAACCCCATGAAACCGAGTTCGACGGGCGTGTCATCGGCGGTATCATCGGTCATCTTTATGGGTTCGCCCAGCTTTGCAGTGCCAAGCCTGTTGGCGATTGCCCAGGCTGGTATTGCCATCGAACGCGTCTACACCCAACCCCCGCGTCCGGCCGGCCGTGGTCAACGGCTTACCCCTACGGCGGTGCATCAGGCCGCGCTGACCCTGAAAATCCCCGAATCCAACATTATCACACCCGAACGGCTGCGCGGCGCGGCATTGGAAGAATTACTGGCCCACCCTTGCCAAACGCTGGTGGTGGTAGCCTATGGCCTGTTGCTTCCCAAGGCATTGGTGGAAGCCAAGACCTGCCTGAACCTTCACCCCTCGGCCCTCCCTCGCTGGCGTGGCGCCGCCCCCCTGCAGCACACACTGCTGGCGGGGGATACCAGTACCGAAATCTGCATCATGCGGTTGGATGAGGGCATGGATACCGGCCCCGTCTATTCCCGCACGCCACTGCCTGTTCCAGCCGACATGAGCTACGGCCCGCTGCACGACCTTAGCAGTGTCATCGGGGCCGAGGCGTTGGTAAAAGTCCTGCGCCAGCTGCCCACACAGCCCGCCACCCCGCAAACTGGGGTTGCCACGCTGGCCCCCAAACTTGGCGCAGCAGAAAGAGCCCTGGATTTTACCAAACCTGCCGCCCAACTGCATAACCAAATCCGTGCCCTCGCCCCTGCCCCCGGGGCGACGTGGGCTTTACCACCAAGCTTGGGTTCCGAGGTTCTTAAGGTATTGAAAAGTGAAGTTTCTGGCACAACCAGCACGGCCCCTGCAGGCACGGTGCTGGGGGTACAAGGCCCTGCCGTACAGGTGGCCTGCGGCGATGGCACCGTGTTGAACCTGCTCGGTCTCCAGCGCCCGGGGCGCGACAAAGGCCCCGCTGCGGAAATTTGGCATAATTTTGTATAATATATTTGCAAACCTTAAATTTTAAGGGTACCAAGAGCCTACTAAATCACCGGGCGAAAGCCCCCCACGTTTCCACAGGAGTAGGCGATGAGCACAGACAAAGACTCTTCTTTCTCTATCCTAAACTTCAAGCTGTCTTGCGTAAGGGTTGTAGGCTATTTGCAGCCCACATATGGGCCGCTCGATGTCAAAATCACGAAAGTTCCCTACGATTTTAAGGCATTTTGGACAGATGCCACAGGTGAAGGTATCTTTGAGGACGTCGAGTTCGTCACTCCCGACCGAACAGAAATTCGGTTCGACGGCGTCATGGTTGTCTTGAGTATGCCTTATGGCTCTATCCCTGAAAAGGATAGGGTTCGACTGACGAGGGTCCTGTTCAAGCATACCGACGGGGTCTTCTACAATCATGAAGACCTTCTTCAAGCGCTTGCTTTTGTTGTGATGTTCGACAAGTACATCGACAAAGAAAAAGTCATGGAGACTGCGCTTGGTCGGCTGAACAAAACGATCTTGCGGTGCGCCCCAGTCAACCTCAAGTTCTTCGGCAACCCTGTTCAACGCTACAATCAGGACGCTCAAGTCCAGACCGCCCCTGCTTTTGTCCACTAGGGCCCCAAGCGAACGCACCGATAAACCCCGCGCCCACCAGCGCGGGGTTCCCTTTTTTTTATGCCTGTGCCAAAGGCATCCCATGCGTCTGAAGCTAACCTTGCAGTACAGCGGCCACCCCTACGGTGGCTGGCAGTACCAGCCACCCAACGGGGCGCCGTTGTTGCCCAGCATTCAAGGCACGGTGGTCGCGGCTTTGAATCGGCTGATGGACTCCCACACCGCCGTGCCGAAGGATTTGGTCGGCGCAGGCCGTACCGACGCTGGCGTGCATGCCCACGGGCAAGTGGCGCATGTCGACCTGCCCGAGGCCTTTGCCCACCGCCCCACCTACAGCTGGGCCGAGGGGCTTAACCGCTTTTTACCCAGCACGATCAGATGCACGCAGGCCTTGGTGGTACCCACCACCTTTCATGCCCGCTACAGTGCGGTGGCGCGGCACTATACCTATAAACTATGGGTTGGGCGGCAGCTGCGGCCCGATTTGCTCCATCACGCGGGTCATGCCCCGCCGCTGTTTGAAACCAGTATAAACCTGCCCGCCATGCAGCAAGCCTTAGCCTCCATCCCCGTTGGTATTGCCACCGACTTCACCAGTTTCCGCGATGCCGAATGCCAAAGCAAGCAGCCTGTTTGTACGCTCACGCACCTGCAGTTAACCGCCGAAGGGCATTTGATAACCCTACGGCTTGGCGCCGACCACTTTCTGCACCACATGGTGCGCAACCTGGTTGGCACCTTGGTGCAGGTGGGCATGAATACCCGCGAGCCCAACCTTTCTGGCCTGCTGGCAGCCCGTAACCGCACGCTGGCGGGCACTACCTTTGCGCCCGACGGCCTCTGCCTGACCGAGGTGGTTTACACAGAGGCCTAAGCTGGCCCTAACACCCGCCTTACATCCTACCCACTTTCGCTTGTCCAAGCTAACGAAGCTTGGCAATAGTGCACACAACCTTACAAAACCAAGAGAGGATGAACCCATGCGGATTCTGATTGTTGAAGATGAAAAGAGCCTGGCAGGCCTGATGGAACAAACCCTGAAGCAGCATGGGTATGCCGCCAATGTGGTGCATAATTTGGCCGATGCCCGTGCGGCACTCACCCAACCGTTCGATGCCATTATTTCCGACCGCCGCCTGCCCGATGGCGACGGCCTGGATTTGGTGAAAGAACTGCGCACTCAGGGCAACGGGGTGCCCATTCTCATGCTCACGGCCCTTGGCATGCCCAAAGACCGCGTCACGGGGCTCGAGGCAGGCGCCGATGACTACCTTGGCAAGCCCTTTTCGCTGTTTGAACTCATCGCACGCATCAAAGCCCTGCTCCGCCGCACCGCTGGCGCCAAAGGGTTGCAGCTGGAAGCGGGCAATGTGGTGCTGGATACCCTGCACGACACAGTAAAGATTGCGGGTAAATCCGCCCTATTTGGTAAACGCGAAGTAGTGCTGCTGCGCCATTTGCTCCAGCGCGCTGGCGAAGTGGTGGGTAAGGATGTGTTGGAGCAAGCGCTTTACGGTAACACCAACAAGGAAGAAGGCGGCGACAGCCGCAACGCGCTGGAAGTCGCCATTCATCGCCTGCGCAAACTGCTGGAAACCAACCAGGCCTCCCTTGAAATCATCACCGTCCGTGGCGTAGGCTACATGGCCGATGAAATCAAAGCTGCTTAATTTCCCCAAGTCCTTTCTCAAGCCCCGTTTGGGTCAGCCTTGGGCGTTGCTGGCACTCCCAAGGGGCCAGGCTGGCAGCCTGCTGGGGCGCCAACTCTTTCGAATTGGTTTGATTTTGCTAGTGTTTGGGGTTGGGTTGGTGGCCATGACGGGCTGGTTGCTCAATCAGGCGGGCGATCGCATCCAAGACGAATTCCTGCGCCGTCAGGCCGCCGAATTGGTCAACGGCATGCAGGATATCCCCGGCGGGCCTTTGCAAATGCGCCTGCCGAATGAAACCCTGAATGCCTACGCCCAACGCCGCGATGGCTACACCTTTATGGTGGAAAATGCCGACGGCCTGATTACGCTGGAAAGTGCCCCCATGGCCCGCGCGTACTTGGCGCCCGCCATGGGGATGATGGCCCAAAAGCCTACCCTGCTCAACACCATGAGCCGCGATGGCAGCGCCGAGGCCATGTATATTCTGACCATGCCCGTGCATACCCCGCGCGGGGTTTATTACCTTACGGTAGGCCAAAACCGGACGATTGACGACGCCCTGCTGGCCACCGCCACCACCGAGACGTTTAACCGGCTGGTGCTGTGGTCGGCACCATTCTTGTTGCTAGCCTTGATGGTGGTGTGGTCGGTCTTGCAAGGCAGCCTTGCGCCGCTCTATCGCCTGAGTGGCAAGGTGCGCGCGCTGGATGTCTTGGGTGGGGAAACGCTGGCGCTGGAAAATGTCCCGCGTGAGCTGCGCCCGCTGGTGGAAAGCTTTAACCTGCTGCTTAACCAACTTACCCGCACGCTCGAAGCCCAAAAGGGCCTCACCGCCGATACCGCCCACCAGTTAAAAACTCCCTTGGCCGTATTGCAAGCGCGGCTGGAACAGATCGACCCCTTCAAAGGCAAGGAACTGCTACTGAAAGATGTGCAGCGTATGAGCCGACTGGTACGCCAACTGTTGCATTATGCCGTGCTAAGCCAGCAAACCGCCAACCTGCACCCAACCGACCTCAACGCCACGGTGCGTACGGTGGTGGCAAGCTTGGTGCCCTTGGCCAGAAAGGCCGATATCAGCCTTGCCTACGATGGCCCCGAAGCCCCGCTGGTGGTGCAGCTCGACGGCGGGCTGCTGACCGAAGCCATCAGCAACCTCATCGACAATGCCATCCGCCATTCCCCGGCCAAGGGCACCGTCGATATCGCCCTTACCCCTCGTGGTGAATACCTCGATATTGATGTGAAGGACCGTGGCCCCGGCATCCCGCCTACCGAGCAAGCACTGGTCTTCACCCGCTTTTGGCAAGGGCCCGATGTTCCCCACGAAGGCCATCACGGTGGCGCTGGCTTGGGGTTGGCCTTGGTGGCCGAAGTGATGCGCCAGCACAACGGGCAGGCCAGCGTGCAATCGCGTGAAGGCGGGGGGAGTGTGTTTCGGTTAACCCTAAAGGCGTAACCCCGGCAATAAAAAAAGGGGAGTCAATCTCCCCCCTTTTTTATATCTATAGCGAAGCCCAAGAGTACTTACCACAAACGTTGCCCGTCATTCCAGAAGCCAGCAGGGGCCATTATATGAAACATCGCTTGTTGATTTTAGGTCCCCTGCGGCTATCTGGAATAACTGGTGAGAATGGATTCTGTTATTCCAGATACGGGTTGGGGGCCCGAACAATGAACCATTGTTCTCCCCAACCGCGTTCTGGAATGACGGAGGAGGTTGTGGCATTTAATGATGGGCTTCGCTATATTTTTAAATCTATTTAGGGTTTCCTACTTCCCCCTAAACGCCACCAATCGGCCCGAATCGGTCAAGAAGTACAGCGTCCCGTTCGCCACAATGGGCGGGACTGAAACGCCTTCATCAATCTCGGTCGCGGCCATGCGCGTACCCTGCTCGGGGTTGATGGAAAGCGCGTAGCCGTCGTTGCTGGCTGCAATCAGGCGCCCACCTGCCAACAGGGGCCCGACCCACAGGCGCTTGGCCTTATCGGGCAGGCCCGCATTCAGGTTGGTCACCCAACGTACCAAGCCATCTTGGCGATTAAGCGCCACCAGCTCGCCATTATCGTTCAGCACAAAGATATGCGCACCTGCTACCACCGGCAACTGGCTAGTGGTCAGGTCGGTACGCCAGTAACGTTGGCCATCCACCAAGCCGTAGGCGCTTAAGCCGCCGTTCAGCCCTACGGCATAAATAATACCGTCGGCAATCACCGGCGGGGCGGCAATAGCCGCCAAGGTCATGGCTGGGTCTTGCCCGCTGAAGGGCGAGGTTAACGTTTCGTGCCAGAGGTACCGGCCATCGGCCGCCCGCAACACGTAAATTTCCCCACTGGTATAGGGTACCACCACCGCCCCATTGGCCACCGCAGGGCTGGCTGCGGCCATGGGTGCCAGTACTTCCTCAATCCCGCTGTGGGTCCACTGCAGGGCCCCGCTGAGGGCCGAAAGGGCAAACAGGCGGTTATCGTGGCTGGTCACGAATACGGTCTCGGCAAACACGGTCGGGGCTGCCCGCAGTGGTACGTTCAGGGGCGATACCCATACTTGCTCGCCCTTATCGGCCGTTAAGGCAAAGACTTGCCCGCTGCCGGTGGTGACAAACACCAAGTTGCCGCTCACGGCCAACCCACCCGCCAACCGCGCGGCCGATTCATTCTCCAGCGGCAGAGTTATCTGCCAAAGCTGGCGCCCGTTGGCGCTGCTAAGGGCGGTTACCTCGCCTGCGGTGTTCACCATAAACACCCGTCCGCTGTGCACCACAGGGGTGTTCAGCAGCGCCTTACCACGGCCAAAACCGCCACCAACATTCGCGCTCCAGGCCCGCACCACGCTGGCAGGGAGGGCTACGTGGCCGGGGGTATGGCTGCTGTTGGCACCATTTTGAGACCAATTGGCCATTGTTTCGGGCTGTGGCAGGGCAAAGGTTACCCGTGCGGCGGCTGAGTTGGCCTTCAACAACGTGGGTTGCATGGTCACATCCAGGCGCTCGCCTTCCAACTTGGGGGTTGGTTTATCGGCCAGACCAAGGCTTTCACAGCCCGCCAGCAACAGGGGCATCAACATAAAGGGGAGTGAAAAAATCGGGCGCATGAGCACTGTTAGCTTTCTTATCGGGGGTTACTTTAGGGGGGAATGCAACGATTTTACAAGGGGGGTTGCTTGCGGCGGGCTTTCCCCCCATAACCCCACCGTGACTGTATCAAGCCCCACCCCCCTTAAAATTGCCCTGTTGGGCCGCCCCAACGTGGGCAAGAGCACGCTCTTTAACGTGCTGGCCGTGGGCCGCGAAAATAAGGCCATTACCCATGCACAGGCTGGCACCACGCGGGATATCCGCCGCACCCCTGCCCTGCTGGAAGGCCACCCCTTTATGCTGCTGGATACCGCCGGAATCGAAACCCCCCGCAACCACGAAGCCGCCCACACCCTGCAGCGCGAGCTTAACCAACTTAGCATGCAAGCGGCCGCCGAAGCCGATATTCTGTTGCTGGTGGTGGATGGCAGCACGCCTCTAAGCCCAGCCGACCGGGCCTTGGCCACCAGCTTACGTAAACTGAACAAACGGGTGGTGGTGTTGGTGAACAAGGCCGACCTTAAAACTGCCCAAAGTACCATCATGGAAGCCGAAACGCTGGGCCTTGGCGAGGTTATAGCCATTTCCGCTGCCCACCGCGAGGGCCTGGGGCTTCTGGCCGATACGCTGCGCCCCTACCTGCCGCCCGCCGTGTGGCGCGGCAATAAGCCCGAAGAGGCAGACGAGGCAGACTTTGTTGAAACAAACCCTGATGGTACGACCGAAGGCCTTGACGCCCTCGACGACGCCAGCCTTGAGGCTGCCAGCACCAGGTTGCAAGCCAAACCATTACCTACCCCGCTTAAACTGGCCGTCCTCGGGCGCCCCAATGTGGGGAAGTCCACACTGGTAAACGCCCTGTTGCGCTACGAGGCCATGCTGACAGGCCCCGTGGCAGGCCTCACGCGGGAAGCCATCAGCCACCAGTTTAGCGCCTTGGGCCATACCTTTGCCCTCATCGACACCCCCGGGCTGCGTAAAAAAGGCAAGATAGAAGATTCTGGCCTGGAATACCTGAGCGTTGGGCAATCACTCGCGGCCCTTAATCATGCCCATGTGCTGCTGTTGGTCATCGACGCCAGCGTGCATAACGAAGTTCGCGGCCTGTGGCAGGTGTTCGAACAGCAAGATGCCACCATTGCCCAGACCGCCCTACGGGCCAACAAACCCCTCATTGTGGTATTGAACAAGTGGGATGCCGTGAAGGATAAAGCAGCCTGTATGGCCGATGTGCTGGCCCAGTTGCGCGCCAAACTGCATGGCATTCATACCCCTCTGGCCCTACCCGTTTCTGCCACCCGCAAGCAGGGGTTAGGGGTTCTGCTTAAAGCCGTGATGGAACTTCAAACCACCTACGGGAAGGCTTTTAACACCGCCAAACTTAACCGCAGCTTGGCCACCATTCTGGCCAAGCGCAGCCCTCCGCTGGCGTCGGGTCAGGTTGTCAGCCTTAAATTTTTGCGACAAATCTGCACCTCTCCCCCAACCTTTGCGCTATGGGGCAACCGCGTGGATAAAATTTCCGGCCACTACCTGCAATTTTTAAAGCATCAGCTGGCCGAAACGCTGGGCCTGACCGCTCTGCCGGTTACCCTGCATCTGCGCGCCAACAAAAATCCGTTTGGCTACAAGGCCAAAATGCGGGCGGGCTTTACGGGTTCTGCCGCACAGGAAAAACGACAGCTTAAGGCAAAAAAGGCCAAGAAGTCTTAAGCGCGTTAAGCCAGTCGGCCCATCATGCCGGTGAGCATCGGCAAAACGAGACTTGTCCCCACCCTCTCGCCCAAACAGCGTTTTATCGGTACACTTCTTGCATGAAACAAGGGCCAGCGCTGCAGCTGCAACAAAAACAAGATTTGGCGATGACGCCAGAGCTGCAGCAGGCGATTGCGCTGCTGGCCCTTTCGGCCGCCGAAGTGCACGATTTTGTCAGTCAAGAACTCGCCGACAACCCCTGCCTAGAGTTTGAAGAAGGCACCACCAGCGACGCCATCACCCAACCCGAGACAGCACTCGCCGAAGACTGGGACGGCGCGTGGGATAGCTGGGCCACCGCCGACGACAGCGGCGCCAATGGCCCAGCAGGTGCACTCTATCAAACCGCCAGCGGTTCAACGAGCCATGAGGCTGAGGATGGCGAAAGCTGGCTCAATCAGCAAGCCAAGCCCACCACGGTGCAGGATTACCTGCAGCAACAGTTCGACGAAATTACCGAAAGCCTGCCGTTGCGGTTGGCGGCCCGATTTCTCATCGATGGCTTGGACGATGCAGGCTATTTACGGCTTGATATTGCCGCCGTGGCTGCCCAGCTGCGACTACCCGAAGAGGTGGTAGACGACGCCCGCGCTATTTTACAAACCCTGGAGCCTCCCGGCATCGCGGCGCGCTCGCTGGCCGAGTGTCTGCGTCTGCAGCTTCATGCACGCGGCCAGCTGGATGTGGTGTGCGAAACCTGCGTCAGCCACCTCGATTTGGTCGCAAAGAAAGATTATGCCGCACTCGCCCGTCTGGCCCGTGCTGCTAGCGCCAACGCCACCGCCGATTGCACCGATGAAGACGATGTGATGCTGGCCATTGCCGAGTTACAACAGTGCAACCCCAAGCCCGCCACCACTTTGGGGCTTACCAGTGCACGCATCGAAAGCGTTACGCCCGACGTGGTGGTACTCGAGGGGCCTAAGGGGCTCGAGGTAACACTCAACGCCGCTGCCTTCCCGCGTTTGCTGACCACGTTGCCGTTAGGAGCAAGTGAGCGCGAGGCACCAACCCAAGCCAAAAAATATCTGACCGAGCGGCTTGGCAGGGCCAAATGGCTGATTGGCGCATTGGAGCAACGGGCCCGTAACACCTTGGCAGTGGCACGCGCGATTGTGGCAGCACAACCGACCTTCTTTACCGCCGGCGCCGACTTTCTGGTGCCCCTAACCCTCCGTACCGTGGCCGATACCGTAGGGCTGCACGAAAGCACGGTCAGCCGGGTGGTGAGTGGCAAATTCATGCAGACCTCGTTTGGTGTGGTGCCGTTGCGTCAATTCTTTGCCAGCGGTGTGGCCACTACGGGTGGGCAAGAAGGTGTCGCTGCCAGCAGCGTCCAAAGCATGATTGCCAAACTGGTGAAAGCCGAAGACCCACACAAACCCCTTTCCGATGAAGCGATTGTAGGCAAACTTAAAAGCGAAGGCGTGGTCCTGGCCCGCCGCACCGTCGCCAAGTACCGTGGCATTTTAAACATTCCTGGCACCGCTGAACGCCGCGTGCGCTAGACCTTCTTCAAGAATTGGCGTAGTATTCCTGCATGTATTCGCTCATCAAGCCCGACGAGCCCTTTAAGCGCAAACCCGGCCAGCTGCTGGTGTACCTTGGCGGCCAATGCCGTGGCCGCGATTGGCGCATGGATGCCTATGCCCAGTTTGAACGCCAACCAGTTGCCTTCATCACCCCGCGGCGGGAAAGTTTCATCGACCCCGAACTCGACCCAGCGGGCCACGCCCGCCAAGTGGCGTGGGAGCGCGAGGCGATTGAGCAATCGCACATTTGCCTCTTTTGGCTTGGCGAAGGCCTAAACAACCAAGCGGCACGCGTAGAAATTGGCTACGCCTTGGGGTTAAAAAAACCTGTGTTGCTGGGCGCGCAACCCGGCTTTATGGGCGTAGAACACCTGACTGGTTTTAGCGGGCTGGTGGCAGCACGCAGTCTCGATGGCCTGTTCTCGCGCTTTGGCAGTGTCTTGGCCGAAGGCGCCATTAAGGCCGAGTAACGCGTTTGTCACTTTAAGTTAGCCCCCCATGAGGCTTGGTGGAATGATGACCGCCAAGCCCCTACCAAATCTAACCGTCGTAATCTAACCGCCGTGCCGCCCCGAGAACCCTGCCACACCATCGAAGGTATAGAGGTTTTCAGTCTTCACCCAATCCAGCCCCATGCTTTCAAGGTTGGCCAGCACCTGCCGCACATCGTGATTGCTCACATTCTGCCCGGCAAAGCGGCACGCCCAGAGGTCGGTCACGGCTTCAGTTTCGGGCTTTTTGGTTGGGTTCTTGGGGTCATACATCGCAAGGCCCCGGCTGCTCACAACCTCCAGCTTAAGCCCCGGAGTGCTGGCCTTATCAACCTTGGCGCCAAGCTCTAAAGCCGTGGTGTGCTCGGCGTCTAAAAATACATCCACACCCACCAAGGCCTTGATACGGGTGCTTCGGGTCGTGGCCTTGGCCGAGGGCATCGCCACAGCCTTACCACTGCCTACTTCAAAGGGTTTTAGCTTGCTGGGGCTTTTGCCAAGGTTGGCAATTACAGCCGCGGCAAACTGTTGGGTGCTAAGCGCCTTGGCCTTATCGGCGGCAATATCGCCGGTATGCTGGCCAGCTTCCAGGGTATAGAGCAACGCATTGCCAATCTTGGCAGCCACAGCCCCTTGCCCAATGTGGTACAACATCAACACCGCGGCATTGATAAGCCCACTCGGGTTGGCAATGCCCTTACCGGCAATGTCGGGCGCACTGCCGTGCACGGCTTCAAACATGGCGCAGCCTTCGCCCAGGTTCATACTGCCTGCCAGGCCCACACTCCCCGCAACTTGGCTTGCAATATCACTCACAATATCGCCGTACAGATTTTCCGTCACCACCACATCAAAGCGCTCGGGAGTGTCGGCAATCTTGGCCATGCCGATGTCGACAATCATGCTATCCTTCACAAGATCGGGGTACTCGGCGCCAATCAGGTCGAACACCTGATGGAACAGCCCATCGGTAATCTTCATGATATTATCCTTAATCAGGCAGGTCACTTTTTTGCGGCCATTGGCGCGCGCATATTCAAACGCGTAGCGTACAATTAGCTCGGTCCCCGTGCGGGAAATCAGTTTAAGGCCGTGGCACGTATCGCGGGTTTGGCGGTATTCAATCCCCGCATACAGGCTCTCTTCGTTCTCGCGCACAATCACCATATCCACGCCCTTGTGCTTGCTGGGCACAAAGCCGTCAAAGGTCCGAATCGGCCGCACGTTGGCAAACTGCCCAAAGGCCTTGCGCATGGTCACGTTCACGCTCTTGTAGCCGCCGCCTTGGGGCGTGGTAATCGGCGCCTTCAGCAGCAGGCGGTTGGTGCGAATGCTCTCCCAGGCTTTTGGGTCAATCCCATTCATCACGCCGCGCTTGAATACCTGCTCGCCAAGTTCAATCGTCTCATAGGTTAGGTTGGCACCTGCGGCTTTTAAAATCTCCAGCGTTGCGTCCATAATCTCGGGGCCGATGCCATCGCCTCTGGCCACACTAATTTTTACAGCAGACGAAGACATAGCAGGGTGTTCCTTTATTGTTTGTGCCGCAGCCTAGGCGTTTTTAACGCAAAAGAAAAGAGGCCTCACGGCCTCTCACTCTTTCTTTGCG
>JAIXXE010000033.1 GCA_027490875.1 Alphaproteobacteria bacterium | reverse complement strand
CTCACTCATCGTTCATCCTTTGCACGAGGTCGTTAATGATGTTGTCTGCGAGGTTCAGACCCCGGATTACCCCACAGACCTTTTTGTATTCGTCAAACGTGTCGGCTCTACTTGCAGCCAAATAAGCAACCTGCTCTTGGCGGAATTTATCAATCTCTTTTTGCACGAGTGCAAGCACTCGGATTTCATCAGACATCAGGCTTTACTCCTTTCAGGTTGTTTCTGTGGGCGCATCGCTTGCGCCCTCTCTTTGGCAATCTGCACACCAAGCTTGGTTCCTTCAAGCTCTATGCTCTTGTTGAGCTTCTCCCGTTGGGAGGCAGAGTTGGCTGCAACCTGCATAGCCGCAATTTCTTTCTGCGCTTCGATGCGGGCCATCTCAATCTCAAGCTGATCAGCCTTGGCAGCGGCGTCCATCGTCTGCTTCTGCGCTTTGAGTTCAAGGTCTTTCATCTTGATCTGAAGCTCCTGCATCTGCATCTGGACCACAGGGTCCTGCATCTGCTGCTGGGCTTGCTGCTGTTTGGCTTCTTGCTGGTCACGCTGGAGCAACTGCTGCGATGCCTGAGCCGCTTTGATGGCAATCTGGTCAGCCATCTCCTGCGGAATTTGTTTGTTGGAATCCTCACCAGGGAGCACCATACCCATCGCCTCTTCAATCTGACGGCGGTACTCCATCGCAATGTGCTCATTGACGTGAGCCATTGCAGCGGCCATGATCTGCTGCGCCTGCGGGTTACCCTGCATGGCCTGCTGAATCTTCGGGTTCTGGATCGCAGCCATATGCACTTGGAGGTGCGCTTGGTGGTTCTGCTCAATGAACGCTTTGACCGGCTTGCTGGTCAGCAGATTCTGGTTTTCAGTGACTGGGTCCGTCGGCATCATGTCGTCTTCAATCGGCACGAGCTTGGCTGCGTTCTTGATGCCCAACACCTCAATCATCTGCCTGTGGAGCAACGGCATGTCGTAAAGCTGGGGCGCACCCTGCGCGAGCTGGAACACTGCCTGATACTGCACAATCTTCTGGGCCATTGTGGCGGCGTTGGGGTCGCTTACCGGGATAACATCGACCATGTCGTAGTCGGTTTTCTTGGCCTTGCGCGAGCCATCAACCGGCTCGTAGTCATACTCATCCGGGGTGTAGTCCGCGATGATGACCTTCAGGAGCTTAAACTCCTGCTTCATCGAGAAGTGCATCCGCGCTTGAACAGCGCCCATCACTTTCAACTGACGCTCAAGCAGCGCCAACGTAGTGCCCACCGGAGCCTGCGCACTCATGTCACTGACACTCATGTCACCAGCAGAGGCAAACTGCCTACCCTCAGTCACGATCTGGTTGAACAGGGTATACAGAACCTGACTTGGCTCCTTATACGGCAGCGGCAAAATGTTGTCGCGGATCGAACCGGACGGCACGTCCACATCTCGGAACTCGCCCGGAGCGATGGGGGTGTCATCACCCTTGACCCGCAGACCGCGTGACTTCAGGCCACCGGGCAGGTTCGACAGCGTACCTGCGTCCACCAACTGGCGGATCAGCATCGTTGCGCTCTTGGCGTAGCCACCGATCAGGTGAATCAGACCGTAGCCGTAGAAGCCAAAGCCCGGGATGTACTGGTAGTGAACGAAGTGGTTGCGCTTGAGGTGCAGCTTGTCATCCTCATACCAATTGCGGCGGACGGCCAACACCTTGCGGGTGCCCTTCTCCACTGTCACCACATACGGCAGCGCAATACCCGTGGGCTTGCCCTTCTTGTTCTTGTGCTCGTAACCGGGCAGGTCCAAGTTGACGTGCATCTCCAAGATACGGTAGCGGTCATCCTGAATGGCCGACATGCCCATCTCTTCAGCTTTCTGCTTCTCAATGTCGTCCAACTCGTGGGAGGGCTCCCCCAAGTTGATGTCCATGTAGAAGCCAGCCTCCATGAGCTTGGTAATCTCGTTCTCGGTCTTACGCATCACGTGCGTAACCCGCTCCGCCCGCTCGATGCTCGACGCACCGTATGGCACCACGATGTCCTCAGCGGGAATGAACACCGCCACCTGACGACCAAGGCTCGGGTCGTAGTAGACCTTTTTGAACGCGGAACCAGCAATGGGCAGGTTCCACAACAGCTTCTCATGCTCCGGGCGGTACTCAGACATCACCTCAGTGAGCTGATAGTTCATGTCATCGCGCACACGGGCAGCGGCCTCTTCGACTTCTGGGGTGTCTTTGCCGATGATCACCGTCTTCACAGGCCCCATCGCTGGGAACGTCTCAGTGATTCCTTCACTCTGAAACCGCACCACACTCTCAGTCAGCATGGGGTGGAACACGCCACAGGCCCCGTTCCAAGGCTCAGTGCGCTCCTCATACTTCAGGCCCAGAAGTTTGAGACCTTCAACATAGGTCTGCATCCACTCCTTGCGGTCCATGATGTCTTTGCCAAACTCTTCAACCAACTCGCCACCAAGCCGGTCCAAGTCACTGGCGTCCATCTCTTCCGCGAAGTTGACATCAAAGTCCTCAGAGTTCTTTTTCTGCGGGTTGAGGTCAATCTCCAAATCGCCAATACCAATCCTGACCTCTTCAGGGTCCTCGATCTCAATCTCAATAGGAGGGCCAGCCTCCTCCATCATCCCCAGAGGCGCTGCGTACAAACCTTTGTCCATTGCCATGATGTGTCCTTAAACTGTGTAGTACCGATCACGGCGGTACCCTTTGAACCATTTGATGTCATCAGGCTCATCCGATGGAAGCCTGAGATACCCACCTTGCCTAAACCGCATGAGCGCGAGTGTGGCCGAGTCCACCAAATCGTCGTGCTCACCTGACGGGAACGCCGCAATCTCATCGACCAACTCCTCGGCCCAACGAGTGCGCGGTGCCCACACTTTACCTGAGGCAAACATATCTGCAACCGAATTGAGCCGCGATATCTTGTCCTGTCCTCTACTGGGCGTGTACTCCTGAACCGGAATCCCCATCGCCCGAAACTCCTGAACAAGCGGGGCACCAGCGGCCTTCTTCTCCACGAGGAACGCATCAGGCTCCCATTCTTTCCAATCCTCAAACGCCTTCTTCTTAAGCTCCGGGAACTCAAGCCGCTCCTTGTAGGAGTTCAGCAGGATGATGTTGGCGTTGCCCCTGTCCTCATCGTTGTAGAACACACCCCATGTCGTACACGCGGAGTAGTCATTGACCTTCTTGATCTCGTGCGCCGTGTCCCACGCCTGGATGATGAACTCACACTGCGGAGGCCGGTCGTGCTCCCACCACTGCCACCACTCACGTTTGACCAGCGCGTTTGTGTCCGAGGTAGGCTGCTGCTGGTACTGCGCCATCCACTTGCCAGTGGGCAACTCTTCCCGCAGGGCCAACAACTCCTTGAGGCTCCAGAACTCAGGCCACAGGGGCTTGTCGTCCTCAAACAGAGCAGGAAACTCAATGACTTTCCACTCCTCACCACCCCTTTGAGCCGCCGCTTTGATCACCTGAGCGGTCAAATCACGCATCGACCAGCGAGTCATCACAATGACAATGGCCCCACCCGGCTGAAGACGCTGACGCGGGCCTGACGTGTACCACTCATACACCTTGTCGTACACCTCTGGGTTGTACGCACCGATGGCGGCTTCCTGTTCTGAGTGCGGATCGTCAATGATCAGCAGGTCAGCACCCTTACCAGTCACTGCACCGCCCACACCGATGGCAAAATAGTCGCCGCCAAAGTTGGTATTCCACCTACCAGCCGCCGCAGAGTCAGTTTGCAGCCCCACCTGCGGAAAAATGCGCTTGTAGACCTCAGAATCGACCAAATTTCGCACTTTTCGGCCAAATCCCACCGCCAATTCGGCTGTATGGCTGGTCTGAATGACCTTTTTGTGGGGAAAACGACCCAAAAACCACGCTGGGAGCAGGTACGAGGCGAATTCTGACTTGGTATGCCGGGGTGGCATGTTGATGATGAGGCGTTTGACCTCTCCACTGGCCACTTCTTCAAACGCTTTGGCCATTCTCTTGTGGTGCCGACCCCCAATGAACGTCGGCCAAGCCTCTTGGACGAACGCCATGAAGTCTTCTTGGGCCACTTCACGCATTGTGCGCGTGCGTAGCTCTTCCAAAATCTCTGCCACGGCCTCCTGCTCGTCCCGTGGAAACCGTTTGACCAGCCCCAGAAGCTGATCGGGCGTGAGCAGCCGCACTTTCTCCCGCACCTGCGGGTTTTCAAAGAACTGCTTGAGGGAATCAGAAGCCGGTTTCATCCGTATCCTCATCAAGCTCACCACCAACAAGTCCCAACTCCTCGTCTACATTGATCACCTGCACCGCAGGGGCAATAGGCAGTGGGTCGTAGTCCAGGGATACAGCCTCTTTGGCGTCTACATCAATGATGTCCGACAGGTATGAGGAGAGCTTCTTGGCCAGATCAGCCTCCAACTCCTCCGTTGTGCGGTGTGTGACGTTGATGTCAATGCGCTCTGTAAATGCACCCACATCTGAGAGCTTGCCCAGCATCTCCAGCGCCTTGAGTTCTATCTTGGCGTTGCCACTGTTGGACAGTTCAAGGTACTTGAGCTTGATGTAATTGCGTAGCTGTTGGGCGTTGCGCACCACATCGAAGTCGTACTCATTGAGGAGCGACGAAAGAATGAGCGCCTTGGCAGGGGTGTTGATCGCCTGTGGTGGCACGGCGGGGCTGTCCATGAACACAGCCCGGGCATCTTTGCGGTCCTCTTCTGTGACCTCTACATCATCGAGTCCGTTCGCACGCAAAAACTCGACGGTATTGAACGCACGTTGCGCACGTTCACGTATGTCCATGATCTCGTCCGCCGACCAATCAAATGGCGGCGGCACATCCAATTCTGGCGTAACAAGGATCATTTCATCAGTCATAGCACCGCTGAGTACGGGAATATGCGAAATGTAGCACAAGGAGGTTGGGACTCCAATAGGGGGTGTGTTTTTGTATGGAAAGCCACATGCGTAGTGCAGAGTAAATGAAAGGGGTACCCCCCATAAGATGTTTTGGTGTGTGTTCTTTATATTGTCTAAAGCTCGGTTGGTGTAGTTCAAACCCGAACTCTTTTTGGTGGGGGTAGGATGTGCAAAATACAGTAGCACAAGCCGCCGATGGTACCAAGTTATAAATCTGGGGGGTGGGGGAGGCCCCCTTTCGTACCGTACGAAAACTTAACCCTATCCCGTGCAAACATCTTATAGATCAGTCACAATAGAGCCATCGGTTGATAGAGCAAAGCGAATCGTTCGATTCACTCGCATCGGCTGATACTTTGTAAAGGGAATTCATCATGGCTAAAGATATCAACCTGGCCCAGATCGCTAATGCTGTCGGCGTTGCACTCGGTGAGCTTAAGAAGGCTGAGACCACAGCGGGTTTGCTGAAGGACACAATGAACAAGTACATTGCCCAATTGCACAGCGCCAAGGCTGTGGTCGGCACGTACAAGAAGGACGGCACAGGCTGTGCTCTGGCAACTGCATTCATTGACGGATGCCTTGAAGCTGGCCTGAAGCAAACCACAGCGCAGCAAACATACCTGCCTACATTCAAGAAGGCAGTCGCTGACGGCAAGCCTGTGACTGACTGGAATGGCCAGCGCGGCAAGGGCAAGAAGGGCAAGGGCAAGAAGGCCAGCGCCAAGAAGGGCTTGGCCGATAAGCTGGCAACATGCTATAGGGATGAGGGTTTCGAGAGCTTCATTGAAGACCTGCAAACATCCTATGACAATGATGAGGGCTCGCTGATCGAGTGCATCAAGAGCTTCTTGGAAGCTGAAGGCATCGAGTTGAAGGACGAGTGATTGAGAGGCTTGGCCCCTACCGGAAACGGTAGGGGCTTTTTTTTGCCCCAACATTTTGATACCTGTACCCTACCCGTTGGCCGTCCAATGTACAAACCATCATCATCTTATGCTACACACAATACTACTCCCACCATCTTACGCTACACACCATATACCTTGTTTCGTACCGTACGAAAGCGTACGTAGTTGCGCTACAGAGCATACTAGTTATTCCACACATCACTGATTAGACAAAAGAGACCTGTTCCCTCCCCGTTGGCCGTGCTGGTTTGAGCTTTCGTACGGTACGAAAAGTGTCAAGCTGATGCAAAGCAGTGTTTTATCTCAAACCTCTCAAATATTCCAGAGCACCGGAATAAAAGAAAACCCAATGAAATCAAGCACTTGCAGAGGAAAATTCCCCTTTTATTACATTATTCCAAGAAAATAATATATACACCCCCTACATTCTCTACACACTCACCCATCATAGGAAAAACATCTTTGTACGTGTACATAAAAACCTGTTTTTTCTCGCTCTCTTGTTCTCTGGCGCTGATTTCCCAAAATTCACGGAATAAAGGAATAATACCCTTCCCGCCGCTCCTAAGTCATTGATTTCAAACGCTTTTCTTTTATTCCCGCCTCCAGAATAATATAAGAGGTTTGAGACATTACACTACTTGCCACCCCCCACAACCCACTTGTTACTACTTGACAAACCACCAAAACCGTGGTACACTAACCTCTGGTTAGTTGAAATATGGAATGCGGGACTTTCGTACGGTACGAAAGCCGGGGTGATCGGACCCCACACCTGCTGCTCTTTAAAAACACATAAGGCAATCACACAGCCAACATCTTTACGGGTGTTGTGTGTGGCAACCACACCGCCGCTGCCCTTATCGGCAGAAGCCAGACAGATGACAGCACAGGACAAGAACAACAACGGCCAGTGCAGAGACTCTCCCTCGGTGAATAGGCGTCCCGTAGCCAGTCGGGTGCATGCATGGTGTAGTAAGTAGTGAACCCTGCGGTTCCGAACGCGATAGTGCAGGCAAAGTGCAATACATGGTGCATGGTGACAAACCACCTGCACCGACCTACCTAACTGCGTGGAGTGCTCTGCTGGGAGACCGGCAACAAACCTAATGCGGGCAGGACGTGAGCAAGGACAAGGGGACGGTCAAGCGACTATCTATATCGGGGCATCAAGCCTTACGCTTGGCAACAACCAGACAGTAACTCATACACGACACCCGCAGGGAAGCTGAACCAGAACATCTGGGATATGCAGCAACGACAAACGCTATCGTAGGACAAGACCAATCAACAGGAAACAACAACTTATAGGGGGCTGGGCGACCAGCCTTCTATGCGGTGCGGTGTCCTGCACTCGGTTTCGTACAGTACGAAACTGTTTTGTATGAAAGGGAATGAGATGACACGGATTGTTTTTGAAGAGATCAAGCACACGGTGGGCGCATGGGCGCTGCCGTATCTGGTCAACGGCGATGCCTCCGGGCTGGAGGACAGTGAGCAGAACCAAATTGACGAGTGGCTGGAGGTAGCCACTGCCTCATGGCGCGATGCAGACGACAACCTGTGGGTGTTTGCCCACGAGTCCGTGGACACGGACAGCCATGATGAGTTTGCACGGGACGACATCACCAACCTGTATGGGTCGGTGTACACGGTATCAATGATGTTCAAAAAGGGGAACTGAAATGACAAAGACAGCCAACTACAACTGCCGCAGCTACGTGGAGAAATGCCAACCGTTTGTGGCCTCAAACATGTGGGGCGAGTGGTCCAATGGCCGATACATGGTGTTCAGTTACGGCACACACTGGCCGCTGTTTATCTACGAGCAGGTCACGGACACGTGGTACGCCAACCGGGACAAGTACAGCCCGACCACCGGCAGGCACTACAGCCAAGCCAACCCGAGCACATACAACCCACAGATCAAACTCGTGCCGCTGTCCACACATGACATGAAAGCCGTGGTGCGTGGTGGCTCGGTTGGGCTGATCGAAGCAGCCAATGCTCGGCTGGCGACTGTGTGAGTTTCGTACGGTACGAAAGGAGAAACATATGACAAAGACATGTGGCAAGTGTGAACACTACACACCAGACAAACACGACGAAGGGTTTGGGGACTGCGCCCTGATGGGTGACGCCAACGAGGGCAAATCGAACAACGCCCATGCATATGGCTGGGACTACGAGGGCTACAGCGCCGGGGTTTATGTGGGCGTGAACTTTGGCTGTATTCACTGGATGAAGAAGGAGTAAAGATATGAATGAATGGTACGAATGCGTACGCTGCGGTGATGACATACACGTCACCCGCTGGCGACTCGGGGAACGCTACCATGTGTGTCTGGCCTGTGGTGAGAAGGCCGCACGGGCCGAGCGCAAAGGCTGGACGGTGGTGCAGGAATATCAGAAGGGCGGCTACATGTTCGTCACTGCTGCCTCTGCACTCAACACACTGAAACAAACTAATCAGAAGGCGGTGAGGACATGAGCAAAAAAGGAACCAGCTACGCTGACTACATGCGCTGGCGGCACATGAGTCCGAGCTATCAGGAAGCCATGAAGAAGGCCGAGGAGTTGCGCCACAAGCCAGTCAGGAACCCGTACGAGGAACCGAAGGACGACTGGGCCGAGCGCATGGCCGATGAGCACGACAAGGTGAAACGACTTAACGATGGAGAGTGAACCATGAAACAACCAGAGGACAACAAGACCTTGGACATGTACGGCGATGTGAAAGATATTGTGGCGAAATGGAGCCCCACCCCTGCATCGAAACGCTACTGTTTCTACATCGCCCTGTCTGATGGCACCGAGGTGCAGTGGACGGGCCTGTCCATCGCACAAGCCAAAGACATGAACGCCGCGACTCGCAAGAACACACCGGCCAACGTGGTGAGATATGGATGGGAGGTGATACCTTGACCCAGTGAGTAATGTCTGTTACAATGTAATTTGTGTTAGTAGTGTTAGTTAAGTTAAATGCGGTTTCGTACCGTACGAAAGGAAATCAAATGTCTGCAATTGAAGTGAGCAAACTGTCGGGCTCTGCCCTCATCGTCAACCTGAACCTGTCCGTGTGGACGGCGCGTAAGCTGGACCGCCGTGTGTCTGAGGAGGTGGACCAAGCCAAGAGCACCAAGACCCGGGCTGGCAACTACCACAAGAACCTGCTGGCCGGTAGCGGCAAGCTGGAGCAGATCAACAAGCTGGCCGGGGCCATCCGCACGTGGCATTACACCTTTACACAACCTTGGTCTG
>JAIXXE010000142.1 GCA_027490875.1 Alphaproteobacteria bacterium | reverse complement strand
CCACCCCCTCGAAGTTGCTGGATGATCTCGAGCCCAAAGGTCTCCCGATGGATAAAGGGCGGGGCCATGAAATCCAGATGCAGCGCCTTTGCCCCAGCAACCTGCGCCGCCAAGGCAGCCTGAACCACGGCGGCGCTGTTACCTTGGGTGGCATCCCAGACAGCCAGTAACGAAGGGTAGAGGTCGCAGGTTGGGGGTATCACTCAGTCAAGTCCTTGCTTAGGCTGTTAGGGTCGTCGGGGGCGGCACTTAAACGCTCCTGGCAGGCTGGGTCACTCTGCTGCCAGGGCCGCCCACAGCGCAAGGGGCGGCTGTGCCAGCGCCCACCGTATTGTTGCATGGATGCAAACCCCATAAACCCTTGCGGCAAAATACTTTCATCAGCGCAACATTGCAGGGCTGAAGCTGGCAGGACGCTTAAGCCAGCCCGCGTCGCCCAGCGCGTGGCCTGACCTGAATCCTCGGCCCACACCAACCGATAACGGGCGGGCAAGGCCGTGCCCACATGAACCCATGCCGCCTGCCCTTGGCTGGCCACCACCCATGTGGGCGGGGCTGAAAGCCAACCCGCAAGGCTTAAACTGACTGTGCTTAGTAAAGCAACCGCTGCCAACCACCCCCAACGCTTCTGCATGGCCGTTACCAGCGTGGCAACCCCTAGCACGGCCAGCCCCAGCACCGCCCCTACCCCCAACGGCGCGGCGTGAACCTGCCACGTTAGCACCCAACTGGCCCATGCGCTGGTCAGATTCACGAGCCAACCCATCGGCGCCAGCCCAAGCCCCTGTGCCCCCAGCGGCCACAGGGCCAAGGCGGCAAAGCCCGCGTAGGTTGCCATAGTCATGAGCGGAATCGCCACCACATTCGCCAACAGGCTTAACGCTGCCTGCGTGCCAAAATGGGCCACGGCCACGGGTGCAGTCGCGGCGCCAGCCACCACCGTTGCCAACACGCTGGCCTTTCCCCACCCCAACAGGCCTACAGGCCTTGCGGCCCGTTGCACCCAAAATCCCAACGCCAACGTGGCAACAGCCGAAAGCTGCAACCCCGCACTTAAGGCTGCAGCGGGGTGCAGCGCCAAAATCACCAGCATCGCAACCGCCCATGCCCGTAAAACCTGCCTTACCCGCCCCACCAATATCGCCACCAAAATCAACCCAACCATCAGGGCTGCCCGAATGATCGACGGTGTCGCCCCCACCAGCAGCGTATACCCAGCCACCCCCACCAATGCCACGCCAGCCGCCAGCATTTTAACGTTCAATCGCAACGCCAGCCAGGGCCAGCAGGCAGCCAAAGCCCGTATCAACCCCAACAGCCCAAGGCCCACCAACGTCATCTGCATCCCCGAAATCGCGATTAGGTGGCTTAGGCCCGTCTCGCGGTAAAGCTGGCGCATCGGCGCCGAAATGGCCTGCTGGTCGCCCACCAGCAGCGCGGTGACCAAGCCGTTGCTCTGGGCAGCGGTGGCCTGCACAATGACCTGACGCCATACCGCCACCGCTGCATGAACGGGTGCCAGCAGTGCGGAAACCAGGCCGACCTGTTGCTTGGGCAACGGGTTAGAATCATACGTGCGTTCAAGCGTGCCCGTCGCGTAGGCGGTAAGGCTTAGGGGGGAGAGCCATTGCCATAGGCGGGTGTCGCGGTCATTGGGCATCATCGGGCCAAGGGGGGGCAGCACCCGCAGCGGCACCACGAGCCGCTGGCCCACGGCCATGCCCTCAAGCTGGCTGCGCCATACACCCACCCGAATGGCCTCGGGCCATGCCACACTGGTCGCCGCATCATTCGGCAAGCCGTAACTGCGCCAAGGTTGCAGTGTAAGCGTGGCGCGGCGTGGGTTGTTGGGGTTCAACGAAATCTCGGCCAGTTGCCCCACCACGGTATGGCTTTGTGTGGCTAAGGTCTGCCAAGGCAAAGCATGAGGCAAGTGCCGCGCCACCTGCCAAGCGGCCAGCCCCCACCAGCTTGCTGCAGCCAAGCAAAACAACGCCACCAACCTTAACCAACGCCTTGCAGGTGGCGCCACGATAGCCAAAGAAACCGCAGGAGTGGCCAAGGCCAGCGGCACCCACCAGGCTGGGTTAACTGGCCACCACCAAAATGCCAAGGCCCCTGCCCATGCCCCCAGCGCCAGCAGCAACGGAGTGGCATCGCGCTGCAACCACACGGGTAAACTCAACGTCAACCAACGGGGCTTAGCCCCACCATACGCCAAGGGCCAACCCCACCCCATCATTCAGGCTGCCACCGCACATCGCCCGCCTGCCATTCCCACCGCAACCCACCCAAGGTGGCGCAACCGGCTGGCTGGTTGCAGATGTTTTCCAGCAACGCCAAGCGTTTACGCGTCCGCACCACGGGGCCGGTGGTAAAATCAGCCAGAATACTCCCAAGCCATTGCTGGGCCACCTCGGGCGGCAATGCCTGCAATACGGCGCGTGGCAACGCCGTGGGGTACTGGGCCCGCAAGGGGGCAACCTGTGCCGCCACCACGGCCTGAGCCCGCCCCGCCGCCGCAGCCGCCGCCGCCAAGCCATGCACCGGCACCCCAGCGGCCGCCAAAGCTGGCAGCAAGGCCCGCACGCGGGCCCGTTGATTGGCCGTGTCTGGGTCATCCAGCCATGGGATATTGGCCTCGCGCAGCCAAGCCCGCAGGGTCTCGCGCTCGGTCTGGAGCATAGGCCTTACCACCTTAAGCCCACCCCACGTGCTCTGTGCCGCCATTGCCGCCAACCCCTGGACCCCACTGCCCTTCCCGGCCCGCAGGAGAAAGTTCTCCGCCACATCATTTTGCGTATGCGCAAGAACTACACCGGAAAGCTGGTAATTCTCGCAACATTCCTGAAAAAACTGGCGCCGCTCCTGCCGCGCCTGCGCTTCCGCATTGGCGGCAGCCTTGCCTGCCCCGTACCCAACCACCAGTTCAAGGCCCAACGCTAAGGCCTGTGCGCGTACCAAGGCCTCGGCCTCGTCGCCCCATGCACTCCAGCGGTGATTGTAATGCCCCCACACCACCGAAACACCAGCCTGCTGCAAACGATGCGCCAGCGCCATGCTGTCGCCACCGCCCGAAACCCCCAGCAGCCAACGCTCCCCCGCCAAGAATGCAACATCAAGCGCCACCATGGCGCGATTAAACCATAAAACCGGAAAAATTTACAGCTTCAAACCAGCCAAACGTGCTTTGGCGCGTTCGGTTTGGGCGCTGTTGGGGAAATCTTTCACCAATTTATCCCACGCTGCCTTGGCCAACTGCGGTTGCTTTAACAGTTCCAGGGCCATCCCCATTTTTAACAGGTTATCGGGTGCTTTGGCTCCTTGCGGAAAGGCTCGTAACCCATCCCGAAAGGCCTGCACGGCACCGGCGGGGTTATTTTGAACCATACGGGTTTCGCCAAGCCAGTAGTGGGCATTGTCGGCCAGCGCATCGGCTGGGTGACGCCGCAAAAATTCTACCAGCCAAGCCTCGGCCGTGGCGTATTGCGTGGCCGTAAGGTACGCATAGGCGCGATTGTAAAGGTCGGTCGGCGTCATCGTTGCCGGGATAGTAAGGCTTACCCCTGCTGGAATCGCCACAGTGGGGCTGCCACCTACCAACGGGGCTGCTGCCATGGGCGCTGCCACGGGGCCAGGAGCACGTTGCTCTAGCACTTGAAGACGTTGCTCGAGGCTATTCAAACGTAAGTCATAGTCTTTTTGAATCTCATCAACACGGCGGGCAATCGCCTCGATGGCAAACTGCATGCGCTCAACGGTGCCGTTGCGCTGAGAACCTTCCATTTCCAGCTCTTCAACCCGGCGTGAGACATCCTGCAGCCCAAAGCCAGAAGACGGGGTCAGGCCTGCCGTAAGGGGAGCGCGGGCAGCGCCGCTAAGCGAGGGGTTAACCTGTGCCTGCGTTGTCAAAGTAACAAAAGAAAAAACCAACCCCCAAGCTGCAGAAGCCAGGAGGTTGGTTCGAACAGATCGCAGGGTCATCGAACGGCCCTACGTAACAGCACTATTGCAGCACCAGTACGCCGCGACGGTTCTTGGCCCACGCGTCTTCGCTGTGGCCTTCAACAGCTGGGCGCTCTTTGCCGTAGCTGATGGTGGTGAGTTGGTCAGCGCTCAGGCCAGCCCCAACCAGGTAGCGCTTGATGGCTACGGCACGACGGTCGCCCAGTGCCAGGTTGTACTCGCGGGTACCGCGCTCGTCGGCGTGACCTTCCAAGGTAACGCCCTTAACGTCGTTGGCCTTGGCGAATTCTACGAACTTGTTCAGGGTGCCTTCGGCATCGCTGCGGATGGCAGCGCTGTCGAGGTCGAAGAATACTTGGTTCAAGCCACCGGTGACAAACTCATTTTGGAACTTCTGGTGAACGTCGCTGGCGTTCATGGCGGCGCCACGGCCGCTGCTGGTGGAGCTATCGCCGAACTTGCTGCCGCCGGTGTTGGCAGCAACATCCAGGTCTGGGCTCTTCAGGCATGAGCAACCGGCAAGCAGAGCAACAGTTGCTAGGGCGCCAAATTTCAGGGTCTTGGTCATAAGGAACATCCTCTTGTTAGGGTTCACGTTGGGGTGCAACGGTGTGGCGCCCGGGCTGTAACCCGCCGCGCGTAAGCGCAACCTACGTAGCTTGATGCGGTAAAGCAAGCAAAAATGACGTCAATTTGCTTAAGCCTTCTACACCAGTGTGGCTTTTATAATTGGCTTGTAAGGTCAGCGCAAGCCGTTGGGCCAATCTTTTAAGATTACTTTTGCCCAATATTCATGGCTGTCAGCAACGGGGGTAGCAGTCTCTCTTATAAGCGAGACGATGCTGCACCCCCTGCCCCCACCAGCCAGCCCACCAGCCAGCCCACCAGCCACACCGCCACACCCCATGGCCAGTCTGATCGACCGCCTGCATTGGGGGGCCGAGCGCTTGGGCGGCAAACGGGCCTTGGCCGTCGCGGCCCAGATTTCTGAAGCCCAGCTTTACCGCTACCTTGAAGGCGATGTGGCAATTCCGCACGATAAACTCATCGCGTTGGCCGAAGCCTTTGGCGCCGACCCAGCCTGGCTGCTTGGCGGCCGCGGGAGCTGGGAGCGCCCCCGCAATCGCCCTCGGCCCGAGTTTCGGGGCGCGCTGCTGGAAGAAGTTCAAGAGCATCTCGACCTCCTACTCATTGAATATCAACGCAAGTTCCCACCCGCCCTGCGCAGCCGTATGGTGCGCTACCTTTACGAAGGGCTGCGGCACGAGGAAGTTCTTAACGGCACCCCCATGCAGCTCGATCGGTTTAAAATGCTGCAATACGTAAGCTTTTTAGCCGAAATTCAGACCGAAGCCGAAATGGATGTACTCCGTGAGGCGTTTGAAATACTTGAATACAATGACTTAACACCAAACTACCAAGGCCACCACCAACTGCTCACCACTTGGTGCAACCTGCTAACACGCGGTCTACGGGGCTATTATAACAGCTATGCGGGGCAGGTGTATTTTGAACGCATGGGCCAGAACCTGCCCGCCGATACCATTGCCGAACTGCACATGCTGACCGAACAGGCCATGAAGATCCTTAAGAAGTCGGAATTAGACTGGCTGGATGCCGGCTGCGGGAATGGCCGCCACTTGGCGCATTTGCATAAGTTCATGCCCAATTTTCGCATCAAAGGGCTGGAACTAAGCGATAGCGGGGTGGAGTTGTGTAAAAAGCTTGAAAGCAGCGAGCGCCTGCCCATTGGCTGCGTGCAACAGGGCGATATGCGCCTCGCACCCTACAAAACGGGCAGCTTTGATGTGGTATTCGCGCGGATGAGCCTGTTCAGCCTGCCCGCTCTTAATGGGTTAAATATTGGCTTCTATGAAACTTTTGAAGAACTAAAGAGGTTGTTACGTACCAAAGGGCTGCTGATTGGCATTGTCCCGGCAGGAAACAACGAATTTAAAATTATTGAACGCATTCAATACTTTGATAATAACTTTCTCGAGAACAATCTCAAGGGTGGTAAAATTGTAAGTATTTCGGGCCAACCCCATAGTTCAAGAGCAGGTCACCGCAGTATGCCAAGGTCGATGGGGATGCGAGATCCCCTCAAACTCTTTATCTGGCAGAAAGATTAGGTAAGGTTCGCAATCTGGTGACGACAATACCTAAGCGCTTTGGGCTGCAAGGGCCAAATCAGAAACCCCATAGGCGAGCAGGTTAATTCCAAACTCCTTTTGGTAGGCAGGAAGGGTAATATCCTGAAATGAAGTTTCATTGCCTGAAAACTCTGGGTCGTGGTGCAGGTATTCCCCAAACAGCAGGTTGCAGTCTTCGAAATACTTCCGCGTGAACATAATGTGAGTATGCCAAACCTCATCCACCAAGCGTGGCGCAGAAAAGCGGCTATCGGCATAGCGATGACGTAGGGTAAGGTACTGACGGTAAAGCATTTCTGCGCGTTCCAAATCAGCGCCCTGTACGCCCGATTCTTCACTGAATTTCTTCATCACGGGTTCTAAATCCAGACGCT
>JAIXXE010000096.1 GCA_027490875.1 Alphaproteobacteria bacterium | reverse complement strand
GTGGCTGTGCTTGCGGTGTTGCTTGCTGCCCTGCTGCACCTTGCTGCTGTGGCTGCCCCAATAGCTCGATGGTATCAACTCGCACCTCTAGCGAAGATGCTACCTCGCCCGAATTGGTATTGTATGCCCGTGCCGTTGGTTTGCCCTCAATAAGCACCTTCGTGCCTTTCTTGAGGTGTGGCGCAATGGCGGTACTGCCGCCTGCAACTACCCAACGGGTGCAATTCACCCATGTGGTGTTTGTCATTTCGTTGCCTTGACGGTCTTTGTATTTCTCAGATACCGCAACGGTAAAGCCGATTGCGATAGAGCCATTCTCAAGGGTTCGGACTTCTGCGTCTTTGCCGATGTTTCCTGTAAACTGATAACGATTGAGTGCCATGTTATTGTGTTTTGTGGTTTGAGTAAATAAAACCCGGCAGGCTACTTGTAGATTTCTGCCACGCTCCGGGGGATGTGCCGATATTCCATCGGGATACTATTTCCTTGCCGTTTCTCCGTCGGGTTAAAAAATAGTTTAGAAAAGAAGACGGGCATCGAACCCGTGACCTCGTGGCAAGCCACGGCTCTAACCAACTGAGCTACTTCCTTCCGTTGTCGTTCCAACTGTCACGGGTCGCCACCCGTCAAGCGCAATTCAGAATTTCGTTGGAGTACCACCCTCAGAGCCAATCCAACGTTCGGCTTCTGATTGTGCTGCCATCGGGGCAGCTCCGTTACCCTTTCGGGCTCGCTTGCATAAAAAAAGGTTGCGGAGCTGCGGGAGTCGAACCCGCCCAAACCTCAAACATAGCTACTGACATGCTCTGCACCGTTACGTACCGGCAGCTTGTTTGTTTCACTACTAAGTTCGGCCCCTTGCCCCATCATTAGGTTTCTCTCCGTAACCTACAATCGACGTAGCTCGCCTACGTTCGCATCGTCTTTCCGACTGTCCGAAGGTTCAGGGCCATTAGGTCTACCTACAAGTACAGGTGGAGCGGGGAGGGATTGAACCTCCTAGAACAACCTAATTTGTCGCCCCATTTTGCCGTCTTTCCGACTGTCAATCTCGTTTTTTCGCTTCCTACAGACTTGCGATTAGTCCGTGTTCGACCCGTAGCGTATGGGTTCACCCACCTTGGGGCAGCTTGGGTAACATTTCTATTGCTGCACTTGGTACGGTGGAGAGAGCAGGACTCGAACCTGCTTGAACCAACTATCAAACTCATGCCACTAACGCAGGTGCCGCGACTGTTTGCCATCTCTCCAAATATCCTCCCGTGTAGAAACACAGCAGGACAATCTATCGATATGAATACAGTACAAAAATAAACAAATTTGAGTAATAAACAAATAATTTTGCAAAAATATTCCCAATTATGAGAACTCGGCACTCTCGTACTTTGTCATTTTATCCAACGATGCCGCTATTTCATCGTACAACTTCGTAAGTGCCTCGTTGCGATTATCTGTAGCCAACAGCTCGTCAATGATGCGTTCCGGTATCGACTGCAATTCGTTACGCAATGCCTGCCCAAATTGGTACAGTGCCTTGTACACCTTCTCACGCTCAACAAGTACACCCGACTTCTTCTTGTAATCGAGCTCTGCCAACTTCGCATCGAAGATGGCTTTAGCCCGTTTGGCAGCCTGCAAACTGCTCTGTGATTGCGCCTTGGTTTCTTCGGTGTCTACCTGAGTAGCGTTAGAACCACCCTTGGTACGGTAGCGGCTAAAATGGTGGTCGGAATTGGTGTTGGCTGTCCATTCTGCATCGGCAACGGCTTCAATAATACCCTTGCGGCCATTGGCTTGAATAACCAAACCTTTGACGATGCGGCCACTTTCGATGGCTCGAAATACAGCGGTGTGGCTCACCCCCTTACGGCGGGCGTATTCGCTGATAGTTAAATGCTCTTGCTGTTTGCTCATACTCGTTCATTTTGGCACCCAACTCTCCGACCATTGAGCATCCTTAATCAGTGCTGTTCTTGGAATGCCCTTTCTGTTGGCTAGGCGGTACACTTCCTCTGTTTCCATCTGCAACCTACGACATATTTCTGAAACTTGAACACCCCCGTTCAACATGCGTTCAACTATGTCGGCCATCTTCAATACGCCATGTATTCCACGAGCTCTATTGTGGCGCACAGTGCTAATCATCTGCGAGCTCATATCGGTTGGCTCAATTACCACAACCGGCACCATGCCACCCGTCAGGCGATACACGTCCAACTGTCCACTCACCGTCCACCGATGGAAGCCATCAACAATGGTCATATCGGGATTGACCACAATCGGCTGTGTCCACCCGTCTTCCTGTATGCTGATGGATAGCAGTTCTAATTCGGGAGGGGCTACGCTGTTGGGGTTGTAGTGGTTGGGCTTCAAGATGTCCCGATGCACCCACTTCACTGTGTCGATAGGCTGAGCGTTACGCACGTCCGTAGAGCTCCTTTGCCTGTTCCAACGTGATGCCCATCTGCCGGCAACGATTGATTGCCTCGTTGAGCATTTTGTTTTGGGTTCTGTTCTTCAAATCGCCTTTGACGGCAATTTTGGACAAAAAGCGCCAACTGCAACCACTTACGGGGTGGGCAATGGCATCGTCTAGCGGATCATCCGTTTTGCGGTAGTGCCTGCGGATAAGGGCTTGAATGTTTCCCTCCACCTTCTTTCGGATAGCTTTGTCCGTGTAATCGAGCACCCGTTGGTGGCAGTAGTCCTCCCAAGTGATGCCGTCGGGCTTGGTGCCGCTTAGGTACAGCTCCGTGTTGGCATATCGGTATGCCGTGTTCACGCCCTGCACACGCCTCAGCATCTTCGCCCACATGTAGGGGAAACACTCTGCGTATGCATGGAGCTTTCGCAACGGCTCTTCACCGAACGGTTGGCAAATCCGCTGCTGCAGTAGTTTCCCATGTTGGTCGGTGAGGTTGAATAGGTCGTATGCTCGGTTGTAGTCCAGGTTTTTCACCTGTACGTACTTCCAAACGTCTTCGCTGCTCCAATCGTAAATCGGATGAGCATTGTAGCAGTTGTTCGCAATCGCTCGTGTCTTGATGTAAGGATCATTCCGTTTGCCGGCAATGACCTGAAACCGTCTTAGGCTTTCCTGCGTTCTGATGCCGGTAAGCAGTGCAACGCTGCCCATGCTGTTGGGAAACGAGCGAGGCATCCATTCCTGATAAGCCATGCCCATTTCGAAGGCATCGTGTTTCACGATAGCCCAAGGTGGCTGCTCCCGTACCCACAAATGGCGTTCGTCGGGATGCCAACAATACCAATACGGCTGCTCGGTGCTACATGCATTGCGATGCTTGACGGGAAGGCAGTACCAATCCAACTGCACTTCGGGAAGTTCGCGTACTCGTGTCACGTACTCAATCGTGTACGTGTCGATAACTTCTTCATCAACGAATATCGCCGAAACGGGCAGCCGTCCCAATTCCCTTGCCACTTCAATGGTGAGATTGAGTACTGCCGTGCTATCTTTTCCCCCGGAGAAGGAAATCACTACGTTATCGAAACGCTTGTACAGGTAGCGAATGCGCTCCTTTCCTGCGCTGTACACATCCTGCCCGGTGTATGACTTTTGACGAAGCGAACGCCTCACAGCTTATCTCTGATTTTTGCCCAAGTAGCAGGGCAGAATTCCTCAATGAGCTCGGCAGGTGTACGGTTGTACATCCTGGGATCAATCATGTTCCATGATGTACAGCCTTCCTTTGAGCCAAGCTCGTATTCGTAGATGGAAGGTGTCGGCAGCTCATAGCGCCTGATGTACGTCCATACGTGTTCATGCCGCCAACTGAATAGGGGAAAGCAGTTCTCTAGCCCATCGGCGGTTCGATAGGTACTTGCAACAACAACATTTTCCTGCTTCCGTCGGCCATACAGCACAGCATCATTACCGTTCCCAAGCGCATGTCGCTTGACTGTGGACTGTTGGCATAGGCTGTAGAACTGTCCGAATACTCGACTATCCGTAGGCCAGAGATATTTACGATTGTCCCGCTGAAATATCCACTGTGCTCCCAACCGGTCCCAATAAGTAACTGTGATTCCAAGTGCCGGCACAACCGAAGTGCGAACGTCCGCATCTGTTCGATGAAACCAATACGAGTTGGCACAGATGGCATCGGTAACTCCGTAGTGTTGTGATAGCAGATGCGCTAGTACGATGCTGTCTTTGCCACCGCTGAACGCTATCAACGGCGACTTTACCGTGGGCAGCCACCCGTCAATAATCTTCCGTGCCTCTGCGACCTTTTCTTTGAGGTCGTAAGCGTGCCCGATAGTTTTGAGCCTCACTGATGCAGCTCCAAATCCGAAGCCTTGACGCCATCGATGATCGTAGCAACTTTCATCTGATGGTATTCGTCTGTAGGACCTACTTCGCTATCGGGGTGTAGAGCCACGATGCTCATTTGCCGGTAGCGTGTTCGGAAAGAGTGGGTGCCGACTAGGTGCTGCTGCCCGTCCACCCCTAGAGCCTTGCTCCCGTTTTCGGGATGAATGAGGAAGATATCTCCCTCCCGTAGCTCGGCATTGCCAAAGGGAGTGATGCATTCCCCATATCCACCGGCCACAATCCCCACCCGAATGGATGGGTGCGTATGCTGCCGTTGGGTGATGTCGATAGGGAAGTGTAGGAAGTTGAGGCAGGGGTCGCCCTTACGGACGGGCGGCAAAAGCTGCGTGTCAGTGCAGCCGTCGATGTAGGCGAGCCTGCCACGTTCCTCGATAGGGCCGCCAAAGGTATGCAATGCCTGATGGTCGGAGTGGTGGACTAGCAGCACTTCGCTCTTGTCCATCACAACGATGTTGCCCCAATTGAAAACTCCGTACATGCCGCTAGTCAGCACCACATCGCCACGAGCCTGCACGATGCCCTTGTGCACGTACATGAACCATGCGCCACCCTGCATGGGTACGTGCGCGTAGCCCCGAATACCGTGAACAGTGATGCTGCCCTCATGGTAGAGTGTGCCGTCAAAACCAAACCGTGAGAATGAAGGGTTACGCATCGGTTTCTCCATCGTAGTATCGGAGCAGATGCATGAGTGCGTCCTCTAGCTTGTCGTACAGATGTTCTGCGCGGATTTCGCTTAGCTTCTCGACCAAGCGGATTTTGTTTTCATGGAGCATGACAAGCTCGAACATGGAATAGTCATCATCCGAAGATTTCGGCTCTGATGGCCTTAGCGGTTTGTTGTCCGCTTCGCTGTCATCGCTGCCGTCATTCTCTGTGCTGCGCTCACCCATGATGGTGCGCTGTGGCGGCTCATACGGATCGTCGGGAAGAATGTTCACGGCTTCACGGAGCAGTGCATCTAGCTCCGCATCCGACCAACCCAAACCGTCGGTGCTTGCGTCCAACTCCTTGAGTGCACGAAGCTCTGCCTGTACGGCCTCCGTATCCCAAGTGGACTTCTCAGCGATGCGGTTGTCCGCAAGGCGCAACGCTCGCCTTTCCGCTTCGCCAAGGTTCGCAAGGACAATGACGGGTACTTTGTCGAGCTTGAGATATGCCGCAGCTAGTGCCCGTCCATGCCCTGCAATGATTTCCCCATCCGCATCAACCAACACGGGGTTCACAAAACCAAAGCGGCTAATGCTTGCGGCAATTTCCGCAACGTTATGCTCGTCATGCTTGCGAGCATTGCCGGCAAAGTGACGTAGGCGGTCAATCGCCCAGTACTGAATTTTGAGGTCGTTTTTCATACAACCGAAGGTAAGGAACTTCGACGTTCAGCACATACAGTTTGCCGTTATTCCCCGTGATGTTGGGTGACCTTGGCGCATATCACGCGTACTGCCGCCAAAAGTGATTTTGAAACTTTTGAAAAAAACTGCCAGTAGCGAAGATTAGCGGGTGTTTGCCCCCGTTAGTTTTTTCAGGGGGAAGAACCTACCCTAAGTCGGGTTTTCGATTTCCTTATCCTTCTATAATCTCCTTGTTTTCGTTGGATTTCCTTGTTGTAAGCAATTGGGTATCAATTACTTACAATGTTTGATTGAATTAAAGTAGTCGTTTGAGTTGGCGTACAAGTTCTTGCTGATAACGCTGCGACACGATTGGCTCATACTTCTCAATGGCTTTGGAGTTGAGCGCGGCTGTTGCCGTAGACACTGAAGTAAGCGTATTGATTGGCTTACGTTCCCTTTTGAATTGGAACTTTGGCTTGCCATATAAGCCCCGTGCAAATGCAACACTTGTGTTTCCTACTGCTGCTGCCCCACTAATACCCTTCGATGCTTTAAGCTTGAACACAGAGCCTATCTGCTTATTGCTCCCCTTCTTAATTTGTACCGATATCCCCCGTTTATTGAAGCGATTGCCTGTGAACGATGCTAGGTTGGCGGGTCTATGCCCTGCTGTAATCTTAGCTACAAGGTTATTATTGCTAGCAGGTCTGAACTTCAATCCTCGCTCCTCATTGCTGTCGAGGATACGTGATGGCTTCATGGTGTAAATGTCACGGATAGCATCTTTGACACGAGTGCGGCCATACTTAGCTGCATCGTTCATAGCCATACGGGTAGCTGTTGTAGTGTTTGCGGATATTCTGTTCGCCATTCGCATCAGCTCATCTAGTCCTTGGATTGTTATGTCGCTCATGGTTCAAATGTAACCCATTATTGCCAAATGGCCGTTTGTTGATTTGTTGACAGCTTGTTGACAGCTTGTTGACATG
>JAIXXE010000089.1 GCA_027490875.1 Alphaproteobacteria bacterium | reverse complement strand
TAACAGAAGAGAAAAGAATTGTTGTTATTCCAGATACGGGTTGGGGGCCCGAACAATGAACCATTGTTCTCCCCAACCGCGTTCTGGAATGACGGGCGAGGTTGTGGCAAGTAATGATGGGCTTCGCTATAAAACGACGATCGCCCGTTGCTTCTTTTGGAAACAGCGGGCGTTTTTTAGCCGTAGCGATTGATTTACCCGTGCTGGGTATTGAAGGCCAGCTCGGTATCACCAGCGCCCATGCCGCAGCAGGAGATACCCCAATCCACATTGATCGTTTGGCCCGTGATACCTGGCGAGTTCATGATATTCAAGGTTGCCATGCCGACTTCTGCTGCCGTCACATTCTCACCAATTGCGGAACGGCGGGCGCCCATCTTGAGGGAGGTGCCTGCACCGCCAACGCCCATCAGGGAGAGAGTCTTGATCGGCCCTGCCGAGATGGCATTGATGGTCATGCGCTTATCGGCCAGCATCGGGTCGAACGCGATATACTTCACCAGAGTTTCCAGCGCTGACTTGGCTGGAGCCATAGTGTTGTAGTTTGGTGAGCGATAGCGGCTGGCTGCAAACGTAAAGGTTGCAACGCTGCCACCTTGGCGCATCATCGGGACAAAGTGCCGGCAGAGTTCCACCAGCGAATAGGCCGAGATGTCTTGAGTCGCAAGGTAGTTTTCACGGCTCGTGTTGAAGATGGAGCCTTTCAACTCCTTGGTATCGGAGAAGGCGACGGCATGGACGAGATAGTCAAAACCATCCTCCCACATGACGGAGACCTCCTCCTTCAGGCGAAGGATGTCGGCGGCGGAACCTTGAACGTTGCAGCCGAAAACTTGGGTGTCGGGGACAGCCTTTTGGGCCCTTTCCACCAATGCTGGCGCCGTGGCGACGATGATGTCGATACCTTGCGCCTTCATGGCTTCGTAAACACCAAAGGCGATGGATGACGTGTTGCTGAGACCAAAAATGAGTGCGCGTTTTGTCATTACCGTAACTCCGGTTCTGGAAAAGCAAGAGATGGCCCCGGGCGGGGCACAAAAGACCTCCGCTTTGTATGCTCTTTTATCACTTTATGAAGGCTTAAGCAACCCCCTGTAAAAACTCCATGACGGCGGGGTGGGTTTTCAGGTGTTTGGGTTCAATGGGTTGCGTCAGGTGAAGGGCTTCGAGGCTGGTCGCGCGGGAAAGGGCCACATACAGCTGGCCTTCGGCAAAGGTGCCGCCGTCGGCCAAATCCAGCAGGACATTAGGCAGAGTTTGCCCTTGCGCCTTGTGAATGGTAAGCGCCCACGCCAAGGTAAGCGGCAATTGGGTAAAGCTGCCCGCCACTTCGGCGACGGGTTCGTCGTTTTCGTTAAGCCGAAACTTGGTGGCTTCCCACGTTACGGGCTCTACGCGGTGCACTTCGCCCGTGTTGGGTCCGCCTTGCACGCGTACCTCGGCTGCGCCGCCCAGCAGCCGTTGCACCGTACCCAAGGTGCCATTGACCCAGCGGCCGTTGGGGTCATTGCGGGTGAACATGACTTGCGCCCCAACTTTAAGGCAGAGCATAGCGGGCGTGGTAAGCGAGGTTTCTTCCATGCTCCCTTTTTTGATGGCGGCGTATTCGGTTTCCAGCCCCTTTAACTTACCAAGCTCGGCCCCGTTGATGCGTTCCACCGTGGCATTGCGGGCGGCCAGAATGACGGCATCGGCAGGCGGCGTGGCTGCCACCACGCGGGCATTAAGTTTGGCCAGTTGCTGGCTGCTTACTTGGCCTTCGCGCACGGCATTTAACAGCGTTATAAAGGCGGCATCGGCCTGCCGAAAGACCTGTGTAAAGGCCACCGTGCCAAAGCTGCCGTAGGCCCATGCGTTGCTGCTGAAAAAGAAGGGCGTGCTGTAGGTGCGGTAAAAATCCTCGGCTTCCTCGCGCCGCACCACGGGGGGCAGCTGGCCCACATCGCCCACCAGCAGCACCTGCACGCCGCCAAAGGGCACCTTCTTGCGCGGGCCATAGTTGCGCAGGAACCTATCCACCGCATCGAGAATATCGGCCCGCACCATGGAGATTTCATCGATAATCAGCAGCTGCAGCTGGGCAAAGATTTTGGGGTTGCGCGGCTTGTGCCAGTCGTCGCTCGTGCCCTGCATCAGGCGTGGTTTTAGGCCGAAAAAGCTATGCACAGTCTGGCCGCCCACCTGTAACGCTGCCATACCGGTGGGGGCGAGTAATACCGGTTTTTTGCTGGCCAGCTGGCCTTTCACCCAACGCAAAAAGGTACTCTTGCCCGTGCCTGCTTTGCCCAAGACCAGTAAATTTTCATCATCTTTCAACGCCGTGAGGGCGGTTTGAAACTCGGGCGTAATGGTAATTTTTTGCAAGGCTTTTGCTGGCGCAGGGGTAACGGGTTTGGGCTTGGGGGCGACTTCCTTGGCTTCAGGAATTCGGCGCACCGGGTTGGTGGCAAGGGTTGGCACCAAGGTGCCGAGCTGAACCAACTTTAGCACCAGCGCACGGGGGCTGCGGCCCAGGGTGGCGGCGAGCGTACGCAGGTCGGCCTCGGG
>JAIXXE010000066.1 GCA_027490875.1 Alphaproteobacteria bacterium | reverse complement strand
GCATCTGGGCGGCAAGGTCGGCCACTTCATCCAAAAACAAGGTGCCGCCTTTGGCTTGCGCCACAATGGTGGCAAGGGCGGTATCGAAGGTTCCTTCGCTTACGGCGCCGGGGGCTAACAACACAAAGGGGCGCTCGCTGCGGCGGCTGCTCTTGTGAATCAAGCGCGCCACAATTTCTTTCCCCGTGCCGCTTTCACCAGAAATCAGCACGCGGCTGTCGCCCGGGGCAACCTGCTTAATGGTTTGCCGCACTGTCGCAATCTCGCTGCTCACACCCAGCATTTCCTGAACATCGCCGCCCTTGGCGCGCAGCAAATAGTTTTCGCGGCGTAGCTGGGCCTCGCGAATCGCACGGCTTACCGTCAACAACAGACGTTCAACGCTCGGTGGCTTTTCAATGAAATCGTAGGCCCCTTTTTGGGTGGCCTGAACGGCCGTTTCAATCGTGCCGTGGCCCGAGATCATAATCACAGGCAGGTCTGGCACCCGGCGTTTCAGGCGGCTCAGCACTTCAAGGCCGTCCATGCCTTCCATCCAAATATCCAGCAGCACCAAATGCGGCACCTTTTCGGTTACGGCATTAAGGGCCTGTTCACCGTTTTCGGCAAAACGAATGGTGTAACCGTCGTCTTCAAGAATCCCCGCCAGTGCGGTGCGCACGTCGGCCTCGTCGTCGACGATCAGGATCTCGGGGGTTGGGTGCTTCGGGGCGGTTATCATCCGTAGTGGCTTTCATTGCGCGGGTGGGCGGCTCCACAACAGCCGGAAAACTTAGGATTGCCGAAGTTCCTCCGCCCGCCCGCCTGCTTAGGCGTATCTGCCCCTTATGCTCATCCATCACCTTCTTCACGATGGCGAGCCCTAGGCCAGTCCCGTTCTTACGGGTCGTCACGTAGGGGTCAAACAGTTCGTCTACTGTCTTACCCTCTGGCAACCCACGTCCGTTGTCGTGGATTTCTACGTTCACCATAGCATCTTGTGACATTTGCACAACAACCTCAAGGTGCCCCTGTGGCAGATTTGTGCCCTCCCTTTCAGCAACGGCGTTGGCAGAATTTTCCAACAAATTGGTAAGGACGCGCTGAAGTTGGCCACTGTCGGCGGCCACGGGCATAATAGCGGCGGTATTATCGAGCGTTACCTTCACGCCGTCGCGGCTGCTTTGCAGCGCCACTACGTCACTCACCAGTTTTCCAAGATCGATGGGGACGAGCTGCGCTTGCGGCATCCGGGCGAAATCGGAGAACTCGTTGACCATGCGCCGCATTTCTTCCGCAGCATTCACCACGGTATCAGCCAGTTGGCCAAACAGGGGTTGATCGACGTCGGCAATCTGAACCATGAACTTGCGCTTCATCCGGGCGGCAGAGAGCTGGATGGGGGTCAGCGGGTTTTTAATTTCGTGGGCAAGGCGACGGGCAACATCCTGCCATGCCGCCAAGCGCTGGGCCCCTACCAGCGGCGTAATGTCGTCAAAGGTCATCACCACACCGCTGCGGCCAAGCTCGCCGCCAATCGGCAGCAGCCGCAGCTGCAACGTGCGGCTTTCGCCTTCTGGCGTGGTAATTTTTAGCGTGTGTGACTGAATATAGCGGCGCTGATACACTTCGGCCTCGTAAAGCTGCGCATGGAAGTCGCGCAGAATTTCGCTAAGTTCGGGTGCATTGCGCGCCAGTTTGTCGCTCGTTTGCAGTTTAAGCAATTCCGTGGCCCTTGGGTTGGCCAAACGCACCACACCCGCTTCATCTACGGCCACAACGCCGGCCGATACCCCCAACAGCACCGCTTCGGTTAACCGGCGCCGTGCGTCAAGCTCTTCGTTCTTACGTTCCACCAAGTCGGCGTTGGCGGCCAGCTGCTGCGTCATACGGTTAAAGGCTTGGGTTAGAACGCCAAGTTCATCGTCATCACGCGGGGTTAAGCGCACACTTAAATCGCCAGCACTCACGCGGTTGGTGCCATGCACCAGCGACGTGATGGGCACGGAAAGCCGCCGCGCAAGTTTAACGCCAGCCCATACGGCAACGGCCACGCATACCAACAGCAGCACCAGCATCACCATGCTTAAGTTACGGCGGATGATGCCACGGTCTTGCGCCAACTGCGCATAGGCCCGCGTGGCGTCACGCAGGCGTTCGAGGTGGCTTTGCATGGCCGGAGGCAACGAGCGCTCGGCCACCAACCATCGCCCGCCCGAAAGCGGCACGGCCGCCAGCAACCGTCCCCCATTCGCCTGCCGAAATACTTCCGCCGCCAGCCGCTCGCCGCGCACCATGCCGCTGCTTTGAATAAAGGTGGTAAGTTCGTGTGGCAGCAACCCCGGCAGCCCGCTGGCCGTAGCCAAGGGCTGACCAAGCTCGTCGGTGAGGGTGAGTTCATCCAGGCCGTGCTCGTGCTGTTGGCGCTGTAACAGCAGCACTGCGGTTGGTTCGCTTAACAACAAGGGCGGCAGTTGCCACAAGGCCTCTTGGGTTAACGCATTGGTTTCGGCCATCAGGGTTCGGCTGCTTTCGTTCAGATAGCCTTCGGCCACCTGCGTTCCTGCTTCCTGTGCGGCCAGCACATGCCCTGCAAACCAATCATCAATGCCTTGATTGAATACCACAATCCCTACCACCCCCACCAGCAGGGCCGGGAACAGTGCCACCAACACATAAACCCCCAATACGCGCCTATGTAACGTGCCGCCAGCCAAGCGGCCACGGCGGTCAAGCAGCAGAATAATCAGGCGACGCAGCACATAGATACCCGCCAATGCCGCAAAAATTACGAGTGCGATGGTCGTGCTTAGGTAACCAACGGCGTTAAGCGACGGCTGCCACAGCCCCCCAACCACTGCCAAGGTTAACAGCCCCAGCGCCAACAGCGCACATACCAAATAAAGTGCTTTGGCAACCTGATACACCTGACTGCTGCCACGTTTGGCGCGACGCTCCCCAGCCACGGGCCAAGGCGCGGCATACACCGCCCCCACGCCATCGCCATAGGCAATAGGCTCGGGCACAACGGCAACGGCTTGAGTTGATGCGGGTGGTGCAAGGGGCTTTTTCACTCCTCTTGATGTAGCGCGGGGCAGCCCTGTAAACCAGCCTTACGCCTCTTACGGCTTCATTTATAATCGTATACGTTGCAGATTACCCACACCTTATAGCGAAGCCCATCATGACTTGCCACAGCCGCACCCGTCATTCCAGAACGCGGTTGGGGAGAACAAT
>JAIXXE010000116.1 GCA_027490875.1 Alphaproteobacteria bacterium | reverse complement strand
TGAGCGTCCCGCTCTGTACGCCACCGCCGCCGCTACCCGCGCGGCTCTGGGCGGTGAGGGCAGCGAGGCGCTCTTTTTCGGCCTTGGCAGCTTCACGTTCGGCGGTTTCGCGCGCGGCGCGCTCTTGGGCCGATTTAATGTTGATGGATTGCAGGTCGCCGGCCATGCGCAGGGCTTCATCGCGGGCTGAAAGCTTGGGGGCGGGCGCTGCTGAAGCGGCGGCAACTGGGGCTGGCGCAGCCACAGCGTCTGGTGCGGGTGTAGGGGCCGCAGCGATAGGGGCTGCTGCTTGGCTGGTAGGCTTAGGCTTGGCCGGAGTTTTCGGGGCAGGGGCCGCAATTGGGGCCGCCATGATGGGGGCAGGAAGGGGTTTGGGCAGGCCCGGCATAGTGCTGGCCGTGGCCGCAGCCTGACTGGATGGGGCAGCCGAGGGGCCATCGAAGCGGCGGCGGCGTACTTCCACGCTTACACCACCAGGGCGGGCCCCGCTGGAGGCACCGACCGAAAGGGTTCCGCCCAGCGAAAGCGTCCCTTTTTTGGCGGGTGGGTTGGCGTCGGGCGGCGTGGTATTGTCTGTCATAGGGCTGCTTGTGCGTGGAAAGGAGGGTTTTGTCAAGGTTTTAGGGCTATGGTTACAAGCGAAGGCAGGGACTTGACATACCGTATACATTGTGGTTCAATAAGATTAATTTATAACCGTTTCGCGCTCCTGCGTCTCGGTCACCGCATCCAGCCCCACGCTTGATGCGGGGGCCTATTGGGGAGGATTAACAATGTCAAACGCTAGCCTGCAAATATGGCTGAGGGACCTCGGCAGTTTAATCTCAAGATCTCTACAGCTCAATGAGGAGTCCAGCTTCTCTCACGTTCTGGGAACTGCACAGAACCTGAGCGATCCGAGTTTGCTGAGAGTTCGCGATCGCCTATTTCATGCTGTTTTGGAGAGGTTCTTGGACCTGTCAAAGAATCAGCAAGGGCCAAGAGACGTGTTGGTCTCTGTCGAGGTGCTTTATCGGCGTAAGTTTGCCGAAGAAGACCTGACGATGGAAGACTGGCTTGCCGCTGCCACCTTGGCGAGGAGACATTCTACTGTATTCGGTGGGTCTTACCGTCTATTTAGTATGCTTGCGAACCATCTCGCAATGGCTCAATGGGCTTTGTTTCCAGAGTCCTACGAGGAAACCGCTCAGAACGATTACGAGGCCGTTAGTCAAAGTTTGGGAAGTGACTATGGGTCGGGTGCGTTTATGGGGACTCATGCCACAATGATCGCCATGATGGAAGGTCGTGACGTTTGGGCGGTTGGAGCAGACCTCTATGCAAGAAGGCCTGAAGGAAAGCTAGCATTCTTCGTAGAGCTTGCAGTTTCCTTGGAAAGTGAAATCATTCAGGAAGTCCATCGATTGAGTTCTGGTCAACCCAAGCCCTGAATTCAGAAACAATGCCAAACGGCGGGGGAAACCCCGCCGTTTACGTTTGGTTGGTTACTTTTAAACACCTAAATCGGCATGCGAATCACTTCTTGGTAGGCCTCAACCGCGCGGTCGCGCACGGTAACCAGCGTTTGCAGGGTAAGCTGGGCTTGAGAAATGGCCTGAACCACCTCGTGCAGCGGCACGCTCTCGCCGTTGGCGGCGGCCATGGTCAGGGCCTCGGCCTTGCCTTGGGCCTGCACGGTTTGGGTTACCATCCCCTGCAGCAATTCGGCAAAGTTCTGACCCGCTTGGCCCGATTGCCCCGTTTGTGCCACCGGCGAAGCCCCGCCGCCGCCAAGCAGATTGCTTAGGCTGGGCGTGAGTTTAAGAGCATCCATGAGCATTGACCTTGTTCTTGCGCGCTACCCTAGGGGGCTTACCGCAGCAGGTCAAGGGTGCGGGTGGCCATCTCGCGCGCGGTGGTGATGGCCGCCATGTTGGCCTCGTAACTGCGCTGGGCTTCCCGCATGTTCATGGTTTCTTGGGTGGTGTTGACGTTGGGCATCAGCACAAAACCACGCGCATCGGCCAAATCCGAGCTGGGGTTATACACGGCATTCATCGGCGTGCGGGTATCTTCCCGCACGCTGGCCTGTACCCGCGCCTGCCCTTGGGCATCCATGACTGTGCTAAAATACACCTGCTTGGCGCGGTAGGGGCCGCTGCCGTTTTCGCTCTGGATGCTGTCGGCATTGGCGATGTTCTCGGCCGAGATTTTCATCCTTGTGCTTTGCGCCAGCATCCCGCCTGCGCTTACCTGCATGCTGTTGAGGAGGTCCATCGGGTTTGCCCTTTCCGGTTCGTGCTACTGGTTGCGGCCAATGGCCAAGCGCTGCAGTTGCAGCTGGCTGCTGTAAAGCTGGGTCATCAGGCGGTAATCCAACGCCGTTTGGTTCTGCTTCAGGGCTTCCATATCCTGCCGCACGCTGTTGCCGTTGTGTTGCAGGAAGCGGCTATCTTCTGTTATGCGGCCAACCCCGCTGGCGCTGCTGGTGCTGCTGCCCAAATGGCGGCCATTGGTGGTGCGCAGGCCCATGCCGCCCGCTTGGCTTGGGGTGAAGCTTAAGTCCTTCGCGCGGTAGTTGGGGGTGTCGGCATTGGCGATGTTGCCAGCAATCACGCCTTGACGGGCAATCAGGTGGTCCATCCGGTGGCTGAGGGCACTGAAAACTTGGGTGGGCATGGTGGGGTCTTTCTTCTCTCTGGAAAGGTATAATGCAGGGGGCATGCCAAGCTTCACCCAAGCTGCTTAACGGTTGGCACAACACCTGCATAGTGGCTGGCATGAAAGCACTCTTAAGCACCCTGATTGCGCTGCTGGCGCTGACCATTGGCCTAAGCAGCGCGGCCGTAGCCGCCCCGCAGGTGAAGGTTAAAAACCTCGCCGACTTGGACGGTGTCCGCGAGAACGTTTTGGTCGGTTACGGGCTTGTGGTTGGGCTGGCAGGCACGGGCGACAGCGCCAACGGCATCCCCTTTACCCGCCAAACCTTGGCCAATATGCTGGAGCGATTGGGCGTGAATGCGAAGGATACCTTAAGCCAGATTAAAACCAAGAACGTCGCCGCTGTGATGGTGACCGCCAATATGTCGAGCTTGGCGCGGCAAGGTGGGCGGATGGACGTAACCGTGAGCAGCCTGGGCGACGCCAAAAGCCTTGAAGGAGGCCTCCTGCTGGCAACCCCACTTACAGGGGGCGATGGCAATACCTACGCCGTGGCTCAAGGGGCGATGGTGGTGGGGGGTTTTCAGGCCACCGGCAAGGATGGCAGCACCATCGCCCGCAACCACACCACCGTGGCGCGGATTGCCGAAGGGGCCGTGGTGGAACGCGAGACGGGCTTTGAGCTTTCTCAGCTTGGTAACGAGCTTAAATTTGTGCTGCGTCAGCCCGATTTCACCACCGCCATGCGGCTGCAAGAAGCCATTAACACCGCCATGGGCGAACCGATGGCCACCACCAGCGACAACGCCATGGTGCGCGTGGCCGTGCCCGAGCGCTACCAGCCCGAGTTGGCAGCCCTCATTCAAAAAATTGAAAACCTGGAGCTTGAGCCCACCATGGCTGCCCGCGTGGTGATTGATGAAAAGACTGGAACGATTGTGATGGGCGAGAACGTGCGCATTGCCCCAGTGGCCATTTCTCATGCCAACCTTACCATCACCATTACGGAAGATGTTGGGGTAAGCCAGCCGCTGAGCTTTAACCTGGCTGGCCAGACCGTGGTTGCCCCTAAAAGTAAAGTTACGAAAGTGAATGACGACCCCAACGAAGGCAAGTTTGCCATGCTGCGCGGAGGGGCGAATCTGGCCGACCTGATTGGGGGCCTGAATGCCTTGGGGGTGAAGCCTCGCGACGTGATTTCCATCCTGCAGAACATTAAAGCAGCGGGCGCCCTGCAAGCAGAGCTGGTGATTTTGTAGGAGGACCCTGATGGACATTACCGCAACCACCACCCTAGCGCCGCAACAGGTGGCCAAAGCCCGCCAAGCTGCCACCGATTTTGAAGCGTTTTACGTGACGCAGTTTATCAACCTGATGAAGAGCCAGAACGAAGCCGAGCAGTTTAACGGTGGGGTGGGAGAAAAGATGTTTCGGCAAGAGCTTAATACCCAACTGGGCCAAGCGATTGCCCGGCAAGGTGGGTTTGGGATTGGCGACGCTGTTTACGCGCAACTCATTCGGCAACAGGAGGCGATGAACCATGGCGCTCGGTGATTATAACCCCCCGCAGAGCCCCCCGCTGCGCGAGGGCCGTTTGCCGCTACCGCCACGGCCGCGCGGCCCGGTGGTACCAACCGCAGCCAGCAAGCAGCTGGCCGAAGCCCGCGCCACCACCCGCGAGCTGCTTGGTGTGCTGCTGGAAGAAAACGCCGGTAGCCTTAGTGCCGACAAGGCCGCCACCGAAGCCCGGCTGCTGCACAAACGGCGCCTGACCCTACGCCTGGAACAGCTGCTGACCGATGCCCGCAAGAACCGCGAGGCCTGGAAGACCGATGTGGCCGCCCAGCGCGAAGCCTTGCAGCTTGAAGGTGAAATGCGGCTGCTGCAGGAAGCCTCCCGTACCAATGCGGCGATGTTGCAGGCGGCCCATCAGGTACGGGCCGATTTGGTGATGGCGATACGGGACGCCGTGGACGCCGAAACCCCCAAAGCCCGTTTGTACGGTGCCACGGGCGCGCTCTATAACATTGATGGCGCGACCCGTTTGGTGGCCCGCGACGTTTAAGGGCGCATCGCACCCTTACCGCGGTTGGGTGGCGTGGTAGGTATTGGCCTTCAGTTTGCTGCCTTTGTAGACTGATTGGAAAGGTTTTAAAAGGTCTGCGGGTGGTTGGCACAATTCCTGCATTTGAGTGGGCATGAGTCTTAATTCCGCCCTCCGTATTGGTACCTCCGGCCTTAATGTGGCGCAGAGTGGTTTGGCGACCATTTCCCACAACGTGGTGAATGCCAATTCGCCCGGGTTTTCCCGCCAGATTGTGCAGCCCAGCGCGGTGTCGATCAACGGTTTTGGGACGGGCGTGCAGCTGGATGGGATTCAGCGCGTCAGCGACCGCTTCATTGCCCTCCGTACCACCATGGCCCAAAGCGACGCGGCCTATGCCTCGACCCGCAAGACTTACCTCGACACCCTGGAAGGGGTGATGACGGGGTCAAGTTCGGAAGGCGGTGTCGAAGCCATTGTAGCCGACTTTTTTGGCAGCATCAGTGAACTGGCTAACGAACCCGCCAACAGTGCACTGAAGCGTAACGTGGTGCAGCGGGCCGAGTTGCTGACGCGGACGGTGCGCGATATTCAATCGGACTTGGTGGTAACCGCCAACGGGGCCGATAACGCCATGACGGCCGAGCTGGATAACGTGAATCAGTTGCTGAAAGATATTTCGGATTTAAACGCGCAGATTGGTGCCTTTAATGGCGGCCTTGCCAACGGCAGCAACGGTAACGACCTGCGTGACGCGCGTGACCAAAAGGTGCAAGATCTTGCCAAACAATTTAAACTACAAATTGGCGAGAACAGCGGCAGCGGTGCAGTGCGGATTACGTTGGAAAATGGCCGCCGGCTGGTGGATGAATCGGGCTATGTGCAGATTAAACGGGTACCAGGCTCTCCGTACCAGACTTTAGGCGCCCAAAGCGTGCTGGTAGATGGCAGCCTGTCGCCGATTTCCCTGCCGATTGACCCTGGTTCGCTGACCAGTGGCAAGATGAAGGCGTTGTTTGATACGCGCGATACCTTGGTGCCAAACCTGCAAGCTCAGCTTGAGAACATGACCGATGTCATCCGGACAGAGTTTAACAAGGTTGCAAGCCAGGGTAGCAGCGTGCCGCCTGTGCGCACGCTCAGCAGCACCACCACCCAAGGGGCGGTGGCTGGGGTGGGGACCGACCTGTTTTCACTGCCTGCTTTTGCGGGGTTGGCAGGGAGCACCTTGCATCTCTCGGTGACCAACAGCTTGGGGCAACCAGTGGTTACCACCCAGCCCAGCAGTGCGATTACGCTACCCGGTGCCGGACCCTTTTCGCTGACCGATCTGGCCAACCTGATTAACGCCAACGCGACGGTTGGCAATGGCGCCTTGGGCGGGGTTAACGGCGTGGTGGCCCAAGCCTTGGTGAACGGCAACGGCCAGCCCTACTTGCAGTTGCAGGCGGCCAACAGTTCTCAGCGTTTGGTGCTGGCTGGTGGGGGCACGGGCGATATGCTTGGCACCTTGGGCATGAACAGCCTGTTCACCGGCAGCGGTTCGGCCAACTTTGATATTGACGCACGGTTTATCCAGAACCCCGAGCTGTTACCAACCGCGCGGATGCGCAGCACCGACGGTGGCCTTTCCAACCTCGATAACCGTAACGCGCTGGCGCTGGCAGCGCTGGCCGATACCAAGTTTAGCTTTTCAGCAGCCGGCGGCATGGGGTCGCAAACCGTGACCTTCAGCGGCTACGGCGGGCAGATGATCAGTAACCTGAGCGTGGTGATTAACGACGCCAAAGACCGCGTGACCTTTACCACCAATGTCAGCAACCAAATCGAGCAGCTGCGCAGCGAGATTAGTGGCGTGAATGTGAACGAAGAGCTGGCCCAGATGATGGTGTACCAAAACAGCTTTCAAGCCAGTGCCCGGATTATTTCCGTCACCGACCAGTTGCTGCAAGAACTTGTGAACATGATACGTTAACAGCCAAGGTAACCCCGCCACCATGACTCGTATTGCCACCTATTTCCAGAATCAAAACACCCTGCGGACACTCCAGAATGCGAGCCAAGGCATTGCGCTTTCCAGCTTTCAGGTCAGTACCGGCTTGCGGGCCCAACGCCTGAGTGATTTTGACGCCGACACCAACCGGGTGATGAGCCTGCGCGACGTGCGCGATCGTACCGATGTTTACTTGAATAACCTGACCAGTGCCACCAACACCGTGAAGGCGACCGAAGGCGCCCTGCAACAGCTGACCGATCTGCTGGCCGATGCCACCAGCACCGCTACGCTAGGGCGGAATGAAAACAGCGCCAGCACCCGCTTTACGTTGGCACCCAAGGCCCAGAGTTTGGCCGAGAGTTTCTATACGCTGTTTAAAACCGAGTACAACGGCACCTACCTGTTCAGTGGCAGCAATGCGCAAACGTCGCCTACCAATCAGGTTGCAACCTCAACCCCTTTCCCAGGCTCGCCGGTTCCCACCACGTTTTATCAGGGCGACAGCCAACGTCAGGGCATCATGACAGGCAATGGCACCACCCTAGAGTTTGGCCTGCTGGGGAATGACCCTGCCTTTGCTAACCTGAAGGCGGGGTTGGAGGCCCTCTGGAACGGCTTGCAGACCAACAACGTGACAGAAATTGATAATGCAGTCAGTGCGCTTAATCAGGCGAAGTCGGGCCTTTCCAGCCTGCTGGGGCAGGTGGGCGGGCAACTAAGTACACTGGATTTGGTGAAGCAACGCCACGAAACGCAACAGACCTTTTTAGTTGAACAGCTGGATGTGCTGGAAAAGGTTGACGTGAGCGAAGCCCTTACCCGCTTTTCTCAGCAGCAGGCCACGCTGGAAGCCAGCAGCGCCTTGATTACACGCATCAATAGTTTGTCCTTGCTAGATTTTATGCGTTAGCTGTGCCATAAGCGCGGCATGTTACTCATTACCCGCCGGGAAGGTGAAGCCATTGTGGTGAACGGCGCCATTGAAGTGCGCGTGCTGGAAATTCGGGGTGGGCGCGTCAAACTAGGCTTTGAATACCCCGCCGGTAACACCGTCTTTCGGCAGGAACTCTTTGCGAAAATTCAGGCTGAAAACCGTGCCGCCGCCGCCCTGACCCTCGATTCGGCCAGCCTCCAGGCGGCGCTGGGTAAACTGGGGGCGTCGCCGGTTGGCACAACTTCTGCATCAGGTGACCATAAGCAGAAAGCCAATAACAATGTCCCTCAACCCCACGACCCAACCGACCAATGAAAACCCTCTGACCATGAGCCCCACCCTCGTGACCCAAGACCAAACCGGCAATGCCCAACATGGCCCGTTGACCTTCACCACCCGTTTTGGTGATGTGACGTTGACCCAAGACCGCCTGCTGAGCTTTCCGCACGGGTTATTCGGCTTTCGTGATTGCACCCAGTTTGGCCTGGCCAAGTTGCCGAATGTGGAAGGCAGCCCCCTGCTGTTGATGCAATGCGTGAACCAGCCTTCCATCGCGTTTTTGGTGGCCGACCCAACCCTGCTGGGGCTGGAGTTGACTGCTGCTGACCGCGAAGAAGCCTTGGCCGATACCAAGCTCAACCCCGTCAATACCCAGTTTTTAACCATCCTGACGCTGTACGATGCGGGCGAGAACTATTACCTGACGGCCAACCTGAAGGCCCCTGTTCTTATCGACAGTGAAGGCCGCACCGGCATGCAGTTTATTTTAAGCAACAAGGCCTATTCAACGCAGCACAAGGTGTAGGCGTTTTGTAGCAAGAAAGGTTCGGTTTGGCTGGCCCTGCGGGGCCAGCTTTGTTAGGGTGCCTGGTATGCGCGTGGCCGCCATTACTCCTGTTTTTAATCATGGTGGAACTTTACCAGCCATGCTGGCCAGCATGGCCAACCAACAGCGCTGCCCCGATGAGATCTGGCTGATTGACGACGACAGCACCGACCCCGCCACGCAGGCCTTTTTAGCTAAGCTCGGCAAGGATTACCAAGGTATCCCGCTGCACGTAGTGCGCCAGCCCTTCAATCAAGGCGCGGGGGCGGCCCGTAATGTGGCTTTGCGTGACACCACCTGCGACCTCGTGGCCTTCTGCGATGCCGATGACGCATGGTTGCCCGAGCACTTGGCCCAGAGTCTGGCAGCCCTGCAGGCCGATGCAGGGTTGCAGCTGGTTGCCAGTAACTTCTATGCCGTAGCGCCCGATGGCACGGCCACGTTGTGGGATTGTGCGGCCATAAGCGCTCGGCGTGATGCATTGAACCCTAAGGGCAACCCGCAGGTGCAGTATTATTACCGAGGGTTTTTAGGCATCCTGACCGTAGTAGCCCGGCGTGATTTTTTGGTGCGGGGTGGGGGCTTTCGGGCTGACCGCCGCTATAGCCTGGATTGGGAATGCTGGCACGCCGCCTTGGCGGCCACACCGGGCAGTCGTTTTGCAGTCTTGCCGCTGGTGGGGGCACGTTACACGCTGGCGCCTGATGGCCTGACCAGTCGCACCTGGCCGCGTTTGTCCGAGCGGGAGGGCTATTTGCCTTATTTTGCCCGCGCGGTAAGTTTGGCAGGCCCGGTGTGGTGGCCGTTGCTGCTGCTGCGTGGCTGGCTGACAATTCAGTATGAAACGCTGGGCCCGTTATGGCGTCGGCGCGATTACCCCAAGTTGGTATGGCTGGGCCTGCGTGCCCCTTGGGTGCTTGGGCGGCTGCTATTGGCGAGCCACCGCCCACCACAGCGGCAGAATTACCTTACGCGTTAGCAGAGGGGGCTGGCCAAGAGTGGCTTGGCCCGCGTAGGATTACATTATGTGTGGGATTGCAGGACTCTTTCAGGCCAAGGGGGGGCTTACCGTAAGCCAAGTACAACCACTGACCGACGCCTTGGCCCACCGTGGGCCCGACGGTGGACGTACCTGGCTGAGCGCGCAAGGGCAGGTGGCGTTTGGTCACCGGCGACTTAGCATCATCGACCTTTCCAACGCGGCCAACCAGCCAATGCTGGATGGCCAAGGCGATGCCACGCTGGCCTTGGTATTTAATGGCGAGATTTATAACCACGCCGCGCTGCGCGAAACGCTGATTGGCCTCGGTCACACCCGTTGGCAGACCAGTCATTCCGATACCGAAGTGATTTTGAAAGCCTACCGCCAGTGGGGGATGCCCGGTTGTTTGGATTACCTGCGCGGGATGTTTGCCTTTGCGCTGTGGGATGAGGCGGCCAAAACCCTGTTTTTAGCCCGTGACCGCGCCGGAGAAAAGCCACTTTACTACACCACCTTGCCCGATGGTACGGTGCTGTTGGCCTCGGAGATTAAAGCCCTGTTGGCCGACCCGCGCGTGCCACGGCAGGTGGATGACGAGGCGCTGCACGATTACCTCAGTTTTTTAATGGTGCCACCACCGCGCACCCTCTTTAAGGGGATTAACAAACTGCCCGCTGCGCATTGGGCCAAAGTAACGGCGGCTGGTATAGAAACCCACCGTTACTGGGATGCTTTGGATGCCGCTGCACAATACGCCAAGACCAACCCGTTGCCCGTAACGGAAGCCGATTGGTTGGAGCATCTGGAACCCTTGCTCCGCCAGAGCGTGCAGCTACGGCAGGAAGCAGCCGATGTGCCGGTTGGGGTTTTTTTAAGTGGTGGTATTGATAGCAGCGCAGTGGCCGCGCTGGTGGGTGGGCATACCAAGCAAGGCAAATTGCAAACCTTTGCGATTGGCCCTGATGCCACCTACGCCAGCTGGCCCGACGAAACCCCCTATGCCGCGCGAATGGCCCGACGGATTGGCAGCGCCCACACGCATGTGACCTTGAGCGAGGCGGATTTTTTAGAGAATCTCCCCACGCTGATTGCCCTGCAGGATGAACCCGTGGCCGACCCAGCCGCCTTGCCCATTTACCTGTTGGCCAAGGCTGCCACCAAGGCTGGCCTGAAAGTTTGCCAAGGGGGCGAGGGGAGCGATGAGATTTTTATTGGCTACGAGGACTGGCTGAAGTTTGAGAAGCTGCAACGCTGGAACCGTTGGCCCATACCACGTTGGCTAAAAACACTGGCCTACCGGGCGCTGGTGACGGTGGGGTTTGGGCAACGGTTTTGGGTGGAATACCTACGGCGCGCGGGCGCCAATGAGCCGATTTTTTGGGGCGGGGCCGAAGCCTTCACCGCATGGGAGAAACAACAGCTGTTGGGGCCCAAGCTGGCGCACCTTAAGGGCCGCAGCAGCTACCAAACCATCGCGCCCTTCGCCACACGCTTTGCGGCCAAGCCAATCGCCCAGCAAGGGTTCTGGAACTGGTGCAGCTGGCTGGAATTACAGCTGCGCCTGCCCGAACAGTTACTGATGCGGGCCGATAAAACCACCATGGCGACGGCGCTGGAGTTACGCATCCCGTTACTTGATCATGTGCTGATTGCCGCCGTGTTGAACACCCCACAAGCCCTGCGTACCAAAGGGGGCAGTAAGAAGTATTTACTGAAGCGTCTGCTGGATGATGTGCTACCGCAGGATATTCTCAATCGCCGTAAGCAGGGCCTTGGGATGCCGCTCAATGATTGGGTGCTGCGTACCTATGGCACCTACGCCCGGCAGGTATTGCAAGAGTTTTGTGCGACCACCGGTTACCTGCATTGGCCGGCGGTGGAGCGGCTCTTTGCCCAAAAACGCGGGCAGCATGTATGGTATTTGCTTAACTTGGCGCTATGGCACCGCTTGGCGATTGAACAGCTGCCGCTTGAGGTTCCGCCCACAACGCGTTAGGGTGCTGGGTAACAGAAAAAAATACGATGCAAGAACGTCAGGAACTGATTCTATCGCCGCAGGAAAAGCTGTTGGCGGCTCCGCTGTTGAACTGGCTGATGCCCGATAAAATCTCGGGCAAGAAAGAGCTGGTGGTGAACCGGCCCGGTCAGGTTGGCTTTGAAGCGTATGATGGCAGCTGGACTTTTTTTGACGACGCCGCGCTGGAACTTACCAACCTCACAGCCATCATGAACCTGCTGGCGGAACGTACCGGGCAGAGTTTTAATATCGCCAACCCAATTCTTTCGGTTAAACTGCCGGGGGGGCATCGGGCGCAGTTTGTAGCGGGCCAGCAGAACGCGCGATACTTTTCGCTTTCCGTACGGTTGGCAAACGTGCGGGAGTGGGAGCTGACCCATTACCAGATGGATGACGCCGAACGCCAGCTGCTGATTGAAACGATTCAGAGCCAAAAGACCATTCTGATTGCGGGCGGTACCGGTACGGGTAAAACCAGTTTTATGAACGCCTGCCTCAAGCATATTCCGTACCACGAGCGCCTGGTGGTGCTGGAAGATGTGCCCGAACTTAAGTTTACGCACGACAACGTCTGCCATTTTCTGTTTGCCAACTTTACCAAGGCGGGCACCAACGACCC
>JAIXXE010000132.1 GCA_027490875.1 Alphaproteobacteria bacterium | reverse complement strand
TAGGGCAGCACCACCTGCAGGTGTGCACCAACTGCAGCTGCCTCATTCGCGGCAGCGATAAGATTATGGCGAGCTTGAAAGAGGAACTCGGCATCGGCCACGGCGAGACCACGGCCGACGGTAAGTTTACCATTACCGAAGTGGAGTGCCTCGGCGCCTGCGTGGCCGCCCCCATGCTGCAGGTAAGCGAAGCGGATGGCGCCATGCACTACGTCACCAACCTCGATGCCGCGAAAACGCGTGCCCTCATCCGCGCGCTGCAGAAGGACGACGACGCAGCACTGGCGAATCTAGTGGATACCCCTCCCGCCGCGCCCGACCCCATCACGCCAACCAAGTATGCGGAGTAGGGGCGATGACAAAACTCTCCCCCCAAGATCTATGCTTCCCCAACCTGCAAAGGCCCTTTTGTCATTCCAGCGAAAGCTGGAATCTTGCTCGGAGAGTCTCAGTATGAAAAACTACGCATTTTGGCTTTATATCATGACAAACATGAGCCACCGTGTGCTTTACACGGGTGTTACCAATGATATTTTACGGCGTGTCCATGAGCATCGCGAAGGCAAAGGCTCGGCGTTCACAACGAAATATAAAGTTGATAAATTGGTCTATGTTGAAAGGTTTCAATATATTGATAAGGCTATTCAAAAGGAAACGCAGGTAAAAACTTGGCAGCGGGCTTGGAAGGTTGAAATGATTGAAACGTTAAATCCAGGTTGGGAAGATTTAACCTCCACGCTGCTGACGGAGACGCGTTAAGATGGTGCCTTCGCTACAACAAGATTCCAGCTTTCGCTGGAATGACAAAAGGGGGCAAGTATAACGTGACGAAGTTATCGCCCGACCAACTCTGCTTCCCCAACCTTGCTGGCCAAGGCGATTGGGGCATCAAAGGCTACCAAAGCCGCGGCGGCTATGAAGGCTTGAAAGAGCTGCTCACCACGCCGCCTGCCGCCCATATTCAAAAGCTGAAAGACAGCGCCCTACGGGGCCGTGGCGGCGCGGGCTTCCCGACTGGCATGAAATGGAGCTTCATGCCCCAACCGACCCCCGAGAAGCCCTTAAGCAAGCCCAGCTACTTGGTGTGCAATGCCGACGAGGGCGAGCCCGGCACCTGCAAAGACCGCGACATTCTGCGCTTCGACCCCCATACACTGGTAGAAGGCATGGTGGTGGGCTGCTACTGCCTCAATGCCAAAGTTGGCTACATTTACGTGCGCGGCGAATACTACGACGAAAGCTCCCGCCTCGTGCAGGCGATTGAAGAAGCCCGCAAGGCAGGGTTTGTGGGGAAGAATATTTTAGGCACGGGTGTGGATGTGGAAATCCATGTGCACCTCGGGGCAGGGGCCTACATCTGCGGCGAGGAAACGGCGCTGCTGGAATCACTGGAAGGCAAAAAGGGCCAACCGCGCTTGAAGCCCCCGTTCCCCGCCGGCTATGGCCTGTACGGCTGCCCCACCACCATTAACAATGTGGAAACGATTGCCCAAGCGGCCGTCATCCTTAAAAAGCCGCTGGAATGGTGGACGCGCCACGGCCGCCCGAACAACCACGGCACCAAGATTTTCAGCATTTCGGGCAGCGTGAACAAGCCGTGCAATGTGGAAGCGCCCATGAGCATTACGCTGCGCGCGCTGATTGACGACTACTGCGGCGGCGTGATTGGCGGCTGGGATAACCTGCAGGCCGTCATCCCCGGTGGCAGCAGCACACCTATGCTCAATGCCGAGCAAGCAGGCCGTGTGCTGATGGATTTCGACGCCCTGAAAGCCGAAGGCACGGGCCTTGGCACCGCTGCCGTGGTGGTGATGAACAAGCAGGTCGACCTGCTCCGCGTCATGACCCGCATCGCCGCGTTCTATAAGCACGAAAGCTGCGGCCAATGCACGCCCTGCCGCGAAGGCGTGGGCTGGGTGTACCGCCTGATGGAACGCCTTAGTCACGGCGAAGGCACCATTGATGAGCTTGACCAACTGCAGGCCCTAACCAAAAAAATTGAAGGCCGCACCATCTGTGCCTTCGCCGATGGCGCTATGTGGCCCGTACAGGGCACCATTAAGCACTTTCGGGGGCTGTTTGAAGAACGGATACGGGCAGGAGAGTCACGCTAATGGAGTTTGTTTTTGATTTCTTCGCGATGTTTCGTTTTTATTGGTGTAAGTTGCGCGGCAAACCTTATCCCCGCCATGATGGTACAAAGTAATAAATCATGACCGCACCCACCCCCGCCCCCAAGCCCCCCGAATGCCCCCCAGCCCCCGAGGGCATGGGGAACATGCTGATAGACGGTGCGCATATTGTGGTGCCGCGTACCTTTACCGTGATGCAGGCGTGCACGCAGGCCGAAAAGGAAATCCCGCACTTCTGCTACCACGAAAGCCTGAGCGTTGACGGCAACTGCCGCATGTGCTTGGTGGAAGTGGTGGGTGCGCCCAAGCCCGTGGCCAGCTGCCACTGGCCAGTCGCCGAGGGCATGAAGGTGAACACCCAAAGCCAAATTACCATCGAGGCCCGCAAGGGCACCATGGAACTGCTGCTGGCCAACCACCCGCTCGATTGCCCCATCTGCGACCAAGGCGGCGAGTGCGGCCTGCAAGACCAAGCCGTGGCCTATGGCTCCGACCGTTCGCACTACGGCGAAATGAAGCGCGCCGTGGATGACAAGGAGATTGGCTCCAAGATTAAAACCGTGATGACACGCTGCATTCATTGTACCCGCTGTATCCGTTTTGCCACAGAGGTGGCGGGCGTGGAAGAATTCGGCGCCACGGGCCGTGGCGAAAGCATGCAGGTGGGCACGTATGTCGAGCACGCCCTGCAAAGCGAATTGGCGGGGAATATGATCGACCTCTGCCCCGTCGGCGCCCTGACCAGCAAGCCCTACGCCTACACCGCACGGCCGTGGGAGCTTAAGCGTGCGGCCAGCATCGATACGCTCGATGCCACGGGTGCCCCCGTGTTTGTGGATACCCGCGCGGGGCAGGTGATGCGCGTGCTGCCGCAGGAAAACGACGCAATAAATGAAGAATGGCTGACCGATACCGCACGGTTTAGCTACGATGCGCTCAGCCTCAACCGGCTAACCACGCCACTCATTAAAGGCCAGCCCGCCAGCTGGCCGGAAGCCTTTGCGGCCGTGAAAAAGCTGTTGGCCAAGGCCGAAGGTAACCTTGGGGTGGTGTTGGGCGATATGGCGAGTGCGGAAACCGCGCTGTCAGTTCGCGATTTTGCCGCCCAGCTCGGTGCCAAAGTAGCGGCCCTGCCAACGGGCCGTGCAACAGAGTTGCCCTACACGCTGGCGCTCCCGTTCAAAGATTTTGATAAGGTCGAGGCCGTGCTGCTGCTCGGCTGCAACCCCCGCCGCGAGGCCCCGCTGCTGAACGTGCGGCTCCGTCGCGGCGCCCTCAAACGTGGGTTAAAGGTTTACAGCTGCGGCGCCGTGGCCGACCTCACCTACCGCCACACGCACCTTGGCGATACCGTCGCTGCGTTGGAGAATTTTCAAGCCGACAAACCCCTGCACGTGATTGTAGGCGCCCAAGCCATGGGCCGCCCCGATGCCGCCGCCTTGCTGGCCATTGCAGCCAAGCTGGGCACGGTTCATGTGCTGGAAAGCAGCTGCGGCCGCATTACCGCGCAGGCGCTGGAAGCGACACAGGTGTCAGCCGATGAAACCTTGAAAGGCTGGAAAATGGGCAAGCTGAAGCTGCTCTGGCTGCACGGCGACGATACCCTGACTGCCGAGGAAATGAAGGTGGGCGAGGGGGCCTTGGTGTATGTGGGCACGCACCACAGCGCTGCTGCCAAGCTGGCCGAAGTCTGCCTCCCCGCCGCCGCGTGGGCGGAAGAGGCGGGGCTGTACATGAACGCCGAAGCCCGCGTACAGGCCACCTATGCCGCCACCCAGCCGCCGTTGCAGGCGAAGGAATCGTGGAAGATTTACCGCGCCTTAACCGAAGAACTTGGCGCGCCGCTGCCCTGGAATACCCTCGGTCAAGTGCGCGAGGCCTTGGCCCTGCGTGCGCCAGCCTTTGCTCCGGCCAACCTGAACAAACCCCAAGCGGTGCCACTGGCAATCCCTAAGGCTGCTGGCAAAGTATTGCCCAAAAAGTTTACCGAGGCCATCCCCGCCTTTTACCTGCGCAGCACTTACCTGCAACAGAGCGACTGGATGCAGAAAATGCAGGCCGAAGTGGGCACCGCCCAGATTAACGGCCCCGGACGAAAGGTGGCGTGATGAACCTCCTTCAGTCCTACGCCCAAGCCCTCGTCACGCCCGAAAACGGCTGGTGGCTATTCCTCACGCTCGCGGGGATTCTCGCCATCGCCATCCCTGTGCTCATCGGCATGGCAATGCTGACCTGGTTCGAACGCAAGGTACTGGGCTGGCTGCACCTGCGCCACGGCCCCATGTACGTTGGCCCGTTTGGGCTGCTTCAACCCTTTGCCGATGCCATCAAGCTGATGACGAAGGAGCTCTTCCTGCCCGGCAAGGCCAACACCCTCATGTTCGTGTTGGCACCCATCCTCGTCTTTGTGCCCGCCCTATTGGCATGGGCCGTCATTCCGCTCGGGCCCGACCCCTTGTTTGGCATGAACATGGTGATCGCCGATATCAACCTCGGTGTGCTGTACATTCTGGCCGTCAGCAGTCTGGGCGTGTATGGCATCCTGCTGGCGGGCTGGGCCAGCAACAGCAAATACCCCTTCCTCGGTGCAGTGCGTAGCGGGGCGCAGATGGTCAGCTACGAAGTCAGCTTGGGCCTGATTGTCCTTTCCGTCATCCTGCTGGCAGGCAGCATGAACCTGACCGCGATTGTCAACGCGCAGCAAACGGTCTGGTTTTTCATTCCCGCCTTTCCCGCTTTTGTCATGTTCCTGATTAGCATTCTGGCCGAGTGCAACCGCCACCCGTTCGACCTCCCCGAAGCCGAAGCCGAGCTGGTGGCCGGCTACAATACCGAGTATTCTTCCATGGGGTTCGGCATGTTCTTTTTGGGCGAATACATCGCCATGATTACCATGAGCGCCTTTACCGTGCTGCTGTTTTTGGGCGGCTGGTTGCCACCGCTTAACATCGCACCCTTTACTTATATTCCTGGTATTTTCTGGTTTGCCGGAAAGGTGCTGCTGGTGCTGTTTTTCATGATCTGGGTGCGTGGCACGCTGCCCCGCTATCGCTACGACCAACTGATGCGGCTGGGCTGGAAGGTCTTTCTGCCACTCAGTCTGGGCTGGCTGGTGCTCACGGCTGTCGCGGTTAAAGTTTGGGGGAACTTGGCGTGACAAACCTCGCGGTGCGTATTCTCGCGTTGAATGAAGATAACGAAGTCTTGCTTCAATTTCGCGACGGTAAGTGCAACAATGAAAACGATTACAAGTTCTGCTTTATCGGTGGCGGGGTGGATGAGGGAGAAGCGGTGAATGACGCCGCCGCCCGTGAGTTTGTTGAGGAAACCGGGATTGCTGTGCAGCAGAATGAACTTCAGTTTATCGTTGAAAGACGTTACGGCAAGACCGAAGAAAAAAGGATTATGTTTTTTAAGTTAACCCGTACAGTCGCCTGGCCCGACATTACCATGGGCCTAGAAGGGGCTGGCCTAGCCTTTGTGCCCTACCAGCATCTCAACCGAATCCCGAGTGCAGGCGGAACCCAGTGGTTTTTTGAGCAGTATCCGGAGCTGCCGGAGTGACGATCATTCGACCTTATCAAGCAGGGGATGAAGTTGGGATTGCCGAAGCGCACCGGCAGTCCATCGCAGTCCTTTGCAAAAGTGATTACACCCCCGCACAAATAGCGGATTGGGGTGGTGCCCGCATAACCCCCGAACGCTACCTGAAATCCATCAAAGAAAACGGTGAACGCTTTTACGTTTTGGATGATGCGGGTAAAATTGGTGGCTTTGCTGGCTGGTATGGTGAAGAAATTCAAGGGTTCTATCTTCACCCCGATTACGCAGGCCGTGGCTGGGGCCGCAAATTGTTCTTGGTCGCGGAAGCCGACTATTGGCAAAGTACAGAGCATTCAACCTGTACAATTATCTCCACGATTACTGCCAAAGGTTTCTACGAAAGAGTGGGCTTTAAAGTTATCAGCCCCTATGTTCGAACCTTCCGGAGTGGTGTATCTCTAGATTGCTGGAAAATGCAAAAAGAACGCCCTGTATGAACCTCCTCCGCACCCTCAAATCCTTCCTGTTGCTGGATCAACTTAGCGGGCTTGGGCTTACCTTTCGGCGCCTGTTCCAGAAAAAGTTCACCATTCTCTACCCTTTTGAGGCCACCCCTGTAAGCCCACGCTTTCGCGGCGAACACGCCCTGCGCCGCTACCCGAACGGCGAAGAACGCTGCATCGCCTGCAAGCTGTGTGAGGCCGTCTGCCCCGCCCAGGCCATAACCATAGAGGCCGAACCCCGCACCGACGGCAGCCGCCGCACCACGCGCTACGATATCGATATGGTGAAGTGCATCTACTGCGGCCTGTGCGAAGAAGCCTGCCCCGTTGATGCCATTGTGGAAGGCCCGAACATGGAATTCGCCGCCGAAGACCGCAAAACACTGGTGTACGATAAGAATCGCCTGCTGGCCAACGGCGACCGCTTGGAACCCACTCTGGCCGAACGCCTGAAGCGGGACGGGGAGTACCGATGACGTTATACTTCATTGGAGGAGCCACGCGTGCAGGGAAATCTACTCTCGCCCGTCGTGTCATTAAAAAAACCGGGCTACCTTTTCTCCATCTTGATTGTTTGATGATGGGACTTATCCTTGGAGTTAAAGCTTGGAAATTGGATGGTGAGACTGATGATATGATTAGGGCACGACGCATGTGGCCGGTGCTTAAAAATCTGATCGGGACGATGATTGATGATACTCCAGAACAAGATTACCTCTTTGATGGTGTGATTTTTTTACCAGAGCATTTGGCAGAATTACAGAGCAAATATCAGGGTAAAAAGATGCGTGGTGTTTGGTTAGGCTATACCAAGGATAGTTTAGCCGAGAAGAAGCAGATGATCATGAATGATAAATCTGCCGATAATTGGCTGCGTAATAAGACCGACGAGAGAATAAATAAAGTTTTAAATTATGGCGTTTCCAAGAGTCGCCAGATAAAACGTAGATGTGAGAAATTTGGCCTACCCTATTATGATTTCATGCCAAACTGTGAAAAGGACTTGCTCAAAGTAGAAAAAATCCTTCTAGCTAAATCATGATCCCCGACCTCCTCTTCCTCCTCTTCAGCGCCGGGATACTGGCGGGCGGAGCCTTGGTGGCACTTGGAAAAAACCCGATGGTGGGCATCTTGGGTATGTTGCTGGCGTTCCTCAATGCCAGCGGGCTGTTCATCCTGCTGGGTGCCGAGTTCTTGGGCCTGCTCATCATCATGGTTTATGTCGGCGCGGTAGCGGTCATGTTCCTGTTTGTGCTGATGACGATTGATATCGACTTTGCCGCATTGCGCGAGGGTTGGGTGCCCTATTTGCCGCTGGGGCTGGTCACTGTCGGCGGCTTGGCCACGCTGCTCATATTGGCCGTACAGGGCACGGCTTTGGGGGTTGGCACACCTGTTGCCCCCGCCACCGATACCCAAAACATCGTGCAGTTGGGGCAGGTGCTCTTTACCCAGTATGCCGTGCCCTTCCAGATTGCCGGACTGTTGCTGCTGGTGGCGATGGTCGGGGCTATTGGCCTCACCCATCGGCCCCGCCGCGATATTCGGCGCCAAGATGTACCCGCCCAAGTTACCCGCAAACGCACCGAGGCCATGGTGATGACCAACCCTGCCACGGGGAAAGGCGCCTACCCCGACCATTGGGTTGGCAAAGGCGTAGAAAAGAAGAATCGTAGCAAGTAACCAGGCCATGCTTAATATCACTCTCGCCCATGTGCTCATGCTCAGCAGCCTGCTGCTGAGCCTTGGTGTGGCCGGTATGGTGCTTAATCGCCGCAACATCATTGCCATTCTGATGTGCTTGGAACTGGTGCTGCTGGCCGTAAGCCTTAACCTGATTGGCACCTCGTACTTTCGCGCCGATTTGGGCGGGCAGGTGTTCAGCTTTTTCATTCTCACGGTCGCGGCGGCCGAACTGGCCATTGGGCTGGCTATCGTCACCCTCTTTTTCCGCAACCGCGGCACGATTGACATCGATGCAGCGGATTTGATGAAAGGGTAATTGGTAATGCAATACGCCC
>JAIXXE010000172.1 GCA_027490875.1 Alphaproteobacteria bacterium | reverse complement strand
TGCCTAACTTGGCACCCAACCTTAACCCAGCCCAATACCGTGGGGCAGTCCAGGTTAAGCCCTTTGTGGGCTGGTTGCTGTTGGTGCTGTTGGCTGTGTTGGTGGGGGGGCTGTTGGCCGCCCAGCTGCTGGTAAGCCAACGGTTAAGCCAGTTGGTGGATGAAACCGCCACCCGCGTGGCCCTGCAGGGGCAAAATCGCAGCATTTTAGTGGCTGCTTGGGCCAACAGCCATAACCGCCTGGCCGATAATATCGCCGGCGCCGATATTACGCGCCTGTGGCTGGCTGACCGTGTGGGCGGCTTAAGCGACCGCAGCCTGATTGGCGTGGTACGCGCTCAAACCCCTTACATTCAGCAGCTGCTGGAAGATTTGACCCAACGCCATGGTCAGGTCGCCGCCCATATCTTGCAACGCAGCGGCCAGATTGTCTTGGGCAACGGCCCGCTTCCGGCCAATCTTGCGGCTGCCCAGGGTGCTGTGCAGCAGGTGGTGCAGCAGGCGCGTGGCACTATGTTGCCCATCCGGATGGCTGCAGGCGTTGGCCCCGTCATGGATATTCTAAGGCCCATCATCGCCCAACAAGGCAACGTACCCGGTACCCCAGCCGTATTAGGGGTGCTGTGGATGACAGTCCCCGTAGGGCCCGCGTTGGCCGAACTGGTACAGGCCACGCCGCTGGACCGCGTTGGAGAACGTACCGCCTTGATGCAGGCCGCAGGCAGCGGCACGCAGCTGATAGGACGCACCAGCATGGCCACGGTACCGGTGGCGCTGACCGACCTTATCGGCAAGGCCGAGGGCAGCCGCGTGGTGTTAAACAGCCCCATCGATGGTGAAGCCGTGTTTGCAGCGATTCTACCCGTAGCAGGCACCCCGCTGGCTCTGTTGCAGGAGTATCGAGCCAATGACGCGTTGGCGTTGCTCGACCTTTACAAACCCGGCCTTTATGCCGTGGTTGGCCTGTTGGCCGCCATGCTGGGTGCCTTGATGCTGGCGTTGATTTTACACCTGATGGGCCAGCGCAATACGACCCGCGTGAAATTGCTGGGCCAAACCATGGATGCCATGGTGCGGGTGGTGGAAGCCCGCGACCCCTACTTGGCCGGGCATCACCAGCGGGTGGCGCGCCTGGCCTTGGCCATGAGCAACGCGCTCCGGCTAAGCGTGGGCGAACGGGCTACGCTGTACTATGCTGCGCAGTTAGCCGCCGTAGGGCGTCTGTTGGTGCCTAACCAGATGCTGGGCCAAAAAGGCTCGTTCAGCACGGCCGAACGTGCTGCCCTGCAACAGCATATCAATCAGGCCTTAACCATTTTAGGCGACCTGGATTTCGACCTGCCGATTGTGCCCGTCATCGTTCAGATGTACGAGCGGGTGGATGGCAGTGGCTACCCACGCCAACTGCTGGGCCACCAAATGCACCGCATGGCCAAGGTGCTGGGCGCTGCCGATGCCTTCGCTGCCATGACCGCCGATCGCGCCCACCGCAAGGCCCTCACCAAAGCCGAAGCCTTGAAGCTCATGACCACAGGCGCCTTCGACCCAGACGTACTGGCCACGCTGCGGGCTGTCGCGCGCTAAAAAAGGCAGCTGGAGCAAGCACGTCATGCCACGTCAAGCAGGGGTTGGGGTGCTGCTGCATGCCAAGCCATGGGGCGAAGGCGGCATGGTGGCAACCCTGTTTTGCCCCGAGTTTGGGGTGATACGCGGGTTGCTTAAGCGCCCCAAAATGGCCGAACTGCAAGTGCTTAATAGCCTTGAGTACCTCCATCAGCGCCGCCTGGAAAGCCAACTTGGCACCTTGACGCTGGAACTTCAGCGCAGCCGTGCGGCCCTCTGGATGGGCCACCCACGGGCCGCCGTGGCCCTTACCGCCGCCGCTGACCTGCTGGCCACCTTGCTGCCCGAAGGCCACCCTTACCCCATGGTGGCTGACGTGCTGGAGAGCTTTTTAGCCAGCGATATGGGCTGGCGGGCCTATGCGGGCTTTGAACGCGTGGTGCTGGAGCAGGTCGGCTATGGCTTGCAGCTACACCACCCGGTGCCCTGCGCGCAGGGGTCGGAACTGGCGTATGTTTCGCCGGTAAGCCTGCGCAGCGTACCGCGCGCGGTGGCGCGTGGTTATGAGCCACGCCTGCTGGCCTTGCCCCACTGTTGGGGCGGGCCGGTGGCCACCGAGCACGAGGACTGCCAGGCCGCACTGCGCCTGACCGGCACCCTGATTGAGCGCATGCTGGCTGGCCATTGGGGCCAGGCAAGGCTGGCGTCGCGCACCCGTTTGGTGCAGGCCTACTTGGCGGGGCTGGAACACCAATTGGCCGCCGCCTAAACAGGGTACTACGCCGCAAGCACAGCCCGAAGGCTTGACAAGCCAGCCTCGGCACCGTATACGCCCACTCGCAACCCCTGTGTTGGTTTTGGTGCAAGCCAAAATTGCGAACGCTGGGCCTGAAACACGTTGCAGATGGAAACGGAATAAGGATGACCTTAGATGACCAAAGTCTCTAAAAATACACTACCCAATCATAACCGCCGCACCGCCCCAAAAGGCAAGTTTACCCGTGTGTTTGGCGAAAACCTGTGGGGCAGCGCCAAAGCGCCGGTTAACAAGCGCAGCAACAACCCAGGCCAGCATGGTGGCCGCCGCAAGAAGCTGACCGATTACGGCATTCAGCTGCGCGAAAAACAGAAATTAAAGACATACTACGGCGGCATGACCGAGCGTCAGTTCTTCAACATTTACGCCGAAGCCGCCCGCCGCAAGGGCGACACCAGCGAGAACCTGATTGGCCTGCTGGAAAGCCGCCTCGACGCCCTGATGTACCGCCTGAACATTGCCCCAAGCATCTTTGCGGCCCGTCAGCTGATTAACCACAAGCACGTGCTGGTCAACGGCAAGGTGGTGAACATTGCCAGCTACCGCTGCGAGCCCAACGATGTTGTGGAACTGCGCGAAAAGAGCCGTGGCATCCCTCAAGTAGCCGAAAGCGTTCAGAAAATGGAGCGTCAGGTGCCCGAGTACCTGACCTTCACGCCCGCCGAGTTCAAGGGCACCTTCGTGCGCCTGCCCGTGCTGGATGACGTGCCATACCCCGTGCAGATGAACCCGAATCTGGTGGTGGAATTCTATAACCGCTAGAATAAAATAACAAAAAATCCCCTGCGGGGGATTTTTTGTTGACCAGTATGTAATTTAGAGAGTATCCATATTTTACCCAGACCTATCGGCTGCCCATAAGGGTGCGCCCTACCGCTTCGGAGTTGCCTTGAGGGGCAGCTGGTCACGGGTTCTTGTAACCCCTAGCAAAAGAGGACGCGGCCATGCCCGTCACCGACATGAACACCAAGGAAGACTTCAAGGCTTTCGTTGGTGAACTTCAAGCCAAACCCTGTTTCCGCAAGCCTCTCGGTTGGGGCATCTTCCGGCAGCAGTCAAGCCAGCTCGGCAACGGCAAAGTGCTGACTGGCACCTACCCGGTGCTCAACTGGCAGGGGCAAAACCTTGCCAGCTTCGCCTGCTATGTCTACGCGGCGGGGCTGTTTGACGACAGCAACGCGGCGCTCTGGCGGCAGAGCGAACTGGTGCTGGATGTGACGCCTAAAATGGCGAACACCCTTGAGTATCTCTTCAAGCCCTATTGGGATGCAGCCGCGGGGAAAGAGCACCCCAATGTCCAGATCGCGTGGCACCTGAGGGATATCGAGAGGCATGGCAACAGGTTGTATGCTCGGAATCTCCAACCCTTCAAGCTCGTCATCATCTTCGACGATGTGAAGCCGACCTCGCTGGCCACGGCCTACATGAAGCTCACCGCGCACTCGCGGCACTTTGTGAAGCCACGCGAGCTCAATGTGGATGGCATTTTGGGCCTGCTGCCCAACGTGGCGTGGTCGGGGAACAAGGCCATCGACCTCGAATGGCTCCGTGACAGCGAAGTCAGCCTCAAGATGACCGGTGAATACCCCGTCATCGATTATGTCGATTGGAGGCCACCACTCTTGATGCATATCATTCCAGAGGATGGCGAAAAGGTCTCGGCTGGGTCACTTTGGGGCGGAGAAAGGACCACTCTGACAGAGCAAGACTTTGAGTTCCTTGCCAAGTTGTCCATGCCAGGTTGGTTAGTATGACGCCCCCCGAAAGCTGACAACACGAGCATCCGCAAGGACGCAGGAATCCCCCGCCACATGGCGGGGGTTTTCTGTTTTTGGAGGCTACTTCTTCCCCAGCGGGTGAGCCTTTTGGTGGGTTTTGAGCAGGTGGCCGATGTCGGCCGCCAAATACCGCTGCGTGGTGGCCAGCTGGCGGTGGCCGAGCAGTTCCTGCACCGTGCGAAGGTCGGCCCCGCCATGCAACAGATGGGTGGCAAAGCTGTGGCGCAGCGCGTGCGGTGTGGCGTGAGCGGGCAGGTTCAGGCTTTCCCGCGCTGCCTTTAGCATTTTTTGCGCCATACGAGGCGTGAGGGCCTTGCCTTGGGCATTAGGAAACAGCGGGGTCTCGGGCGGCCACTGTTGGCTGCACTTCATCCAGTCATCTAGTGCGCTCCGCACCGCCAGCGGCAGCGGGATTTGCCGCTGCTTGTTGCCCTTGCCTGTAACAGTCAGCGTGGCCCGCGTGGCATCGGCCCGCGTAAGGCTAAGGGCCTCGCTAATCCGCAGCCCCAAGCCGTACAGCACCAGCAGCAGCGCCAGGTTACGCGTCTGTTGCGGGCGCTTGCGGTTATCGGTGCCGCGCACGGGGGGCGGGGCCACGGCGCCGAGTAAATCGAAGGTTTGTGCTTCGTTCAGCGCCTTGGGCAATGGGGCAGGGGCCTTAAGCCCTCGCAGGCCCGCCAGCGCAGGGATGACCACTCCCTGCGAGCGTTTCAGCCACTTACCAAAGCTGCGCAGCGAGGAAAGGTGGCGGTTTAAGCTGGCCTTGGCCGTAACCCCATGCCCTGTGGGCCGCAACCGATGGGCCAGGTAGGCCTGCACGTCATCGGGCTGCAGGCGGCGCAGCACGGGCAGAGAGACCTCGGGCACCTGCAAATGCTGCGCCCAAAACTCGCACATGGCGGTTAAATCGCGCCCGTAGGCCGCCACCGTATGGGGGCTTTGGCGCCTAACCTGCGCCGACCAATCGCAAAAGGCCTGCACCAAAGGCGGCATGGTTTGGCCCATGGCCTAGAGCGCCGCCGCCTTAAGGCTCACCACATGGCGCAGAAACTCCAGCAGGTCGGTGCCCTGCCCGGCATGAAAATGCGTGGCCGATTCGCTGCCCAATGCCAGCAGCCCCCACGCGTGTTCGGGCGGCAGATGGGGCAGTACCAAGCGTAACAGGGCACAGCTTTTTAGCGTTTTCCCCTGCGGGCCGAACAGCGCCCCGTGGGTTTCGGCTTTATAAGGGCCCAAGTTAAGCAGCTGCGGGCAGAAGCCATCCAGCTGCGCCAAGGTTAGCGCGGTGGCGCTGCCCGCTGGCCCTACGCGCAGCAGCCGTGCCCCGTGTAGCCCCAGAGCCTGCTTAAAGGGCCCTTGCAGCGCCTTGCTGAGGTCGGCCGTGGTGGCAGCTGCCAAAACGGTAAGCACGGCGCTGTGGGCTTGGGTGGTGGCGTTGGCGTTGGCGGCGGCAATCGCCAGCAACTGGGTATGCCGCTTTTTAAGGGCCTTGAGCTTACTTTCGGCATCGCCAGCACGCACCGCATGGAGGGAAAAGAGGTTCGCCACCCGCTGCGGGGCCTTGGCCACCCCCGGCTGCAGCAGGGCGGCAGCGTGGGCCTTCAGGAACTGCGGATGGGCCTGTAAGTACGCCAAAACGGCCTTGGCCGAAGGGGCGGCCTTAGGTTTTACCAGCGGCTTTACCAGCGGCTTTACCAGTGGCTTTTTGGCGGCTTTTACTATAGTTTTCAGTTTTTTAAGGGGCATGTCAGGCATTTTGTCAGGTTGGTTGGTTGGCCACGGCATAGAGATTGGGGTGTGGTGGGAAACGGCGAAAGCCAAATCCACCAGCCACCACGCGGGTCGAGCACTTGCTCCCCAGCGTCTGGGCCCCTCTTGCCGGCGCGCTCCCCCTTGCGGGAGCGATGGCCGTTGGGAGAGAGCTTGCCCAACTCTCGCTTTCTTGCCAAGGTGCACCATGGATTTTACCCAAAGCCCTGTGGTGCGTGTGTTGGTGCCGCGGGCGCTCCCAACCCTGCTGGATTATGCGGTAGCCGCGCCACTGGCCGTGGGCAGCTGGGTGCGCATTCCGGTTGGCAGGGCGGGCAGTGTGGGCGTGGTGGTGGAAAATCTGGCCAGTTCGCCCTTTGGAGCGCTGAAGCGGGCCGACCCCATGCCCGATGTGCCCCCGCTTAAACCCGCCACGCTGGCCTTCTATCGGTGGATTGCCCGCTACAACTTGGCGCCACCTGGCGAGGGGCTGCGAGCTGCCTTGGTGCAAGGTACGGTGCCCGATTTACCCAAACGCATCACCAAACCTAAGACGAAGGCGATGGAAGCCGTTCCCGCCGTGGTGCTAAGCGCACAGCAACAGGCAGCCGTGACGGCTATTCAAGCCAATACCGGTTTTAAAGCATGGCTGCTGGATGGCGTGACCGGCAGCGGCAAAACCGAGGTGTACATCGAGCTGCTGCGAACCCTGCTGCACCAGCAAAAGCAAGCCCTGTTGCTGGTGCCGGAAATTGCGCTCACGCCGCAGCTGCTCCAGCGGGTGGCGGGGGCTTTGGTGGGGGCAACTGGCGACCCCGCTAAACCTAACTGCTTGGCATGGCACAGTGGCGTGGCGGCGGGGGCCCGCAAGGCCGCGTGGTGGCGGGTGGCACGCGGCGAGCCCGTGGTGGTGGTTGGGGCCCGCAGCGCCTTGTTTTTGCCCTACCAAAACCTTGGGCTGGTGGTGGTGGATGAGGAGCAAGACCCATCGTACAAACAGGCCGAGGGCTTTCGGTACCACGGCCGCGACAGTGCCGTGCAGCTGGCCAACCTGTGGGGTAGCCCCTGCGTGCTGGGCAGCGCCACGCCGTCGCTGGAAACGTATCATCATGCGCAAACAGGCAAATATGGCCTGCTGCCGCTAAGCCAACGCCACGGGGCGGCTGGCCATGCCACCATGGCCCTGATTGACCTGAAAAACCACAAACCTGGCCATGGGCAGCATCTTTCGGGGCCGATTAAGCAGGCGTTGGCCGCAACCTTGGCCAAGGGCGAACAGAGCCTGCTGTTTCTGAACCGACGGGGCAATGCGCCCTTGCTGGTGTGCCGCAGCTGTGGGGCGCGGCGCGGCTGCCCGCGTTGCAGCACCACACTGGTGGTGCATGGCGACAGGTTGCAATGCCATTGCTGCGGCTACGCCGAAAACTACCCCGATGCCTGCCCCACCTGCAGCAGCGCCGAACTCACCACCTACGGCCCCGGCACCCGCAAGGTGGTGGCCGAGGTGCAGGCGGCGTTCCCCACCGCACGGGTCGCCGTGGCCGACAGCGACGCCCTGACCACCGCCCCCCAAGTGGCTGCACTGGTGGCCAGTATGGCCGCGCGCGAGGTAGATATTCTGGTCGGCACCCAAATGGTGGTGAAGGGGCACCACTTCCCCTATCTGACCATGGTGGCGGTGGTTGATGGCGACATGGGCCTGGCGCAAAATGAAGCCCGTAGTGCCGAGCGCTGCTTTCAGCAGCTGTACCAAGTTGCAGGGCGGGCCGGACGGGCCGAGCGCCCCGGGCAGGTGCTGATTCAAACCCACGACCCAGCCCACCCGCTGTTTACCGCCTTGCTTAACCATGCCCGCGATGCCTTTTACCAAACCGAGCTTACCGCCCGCCTTGCCTTTGCCGACAGCCCCTTTGGCCGCAGCATTCTGGTGCAGCTGAGCGGGAAGCGGGAAGCCGAGGTGCAGGCCGCCACTGTCACCTTGGCCCGCAGCTTTCCACAAACCAGCGGGGCACGGCTGCTGGGGCCC
>JAIXXE010000180.1 GCA_027490875.1 Alphaproteobacteria bacterium | reverse complement strand
CTTTGAAGTGCTGAAAACCGCGACCAAGCCCGAAATTAAAGAGGCCGTACAAGCCCTTTATGGTGTGGAAGTAACCCGCGTGAATACCCTGATTGCCAAGGGTAAAAAGAAGGGTGGCCGTTTTGGCGCAACCCAAGATATGAAAAAAGCCTTTGTGCAGCTGAAGGAAGGCCAAAGCGCCGACCTGATGGCAGGCGTGAAGTAAGGGAAAAGGAGACACAATCATGGCATTGAAAACCTTTAACCCCACTTCGGCTGGTCGTCGCCAGCTGGTGATGGTAGACCGTAGCGAGCTCTTTAAAGGCAAGCCCGAGCGCAGCCTCACGGTGCCCTTAAGCAGCAGCGGTGGCCGTAACAACCAAGGCGTGACCACGGTGTGGCAACGCGGCGGTGGCCACAAGCGCCGCTACCGGATGATCGATTTCCGTCGCGCCAAGTTGGGCGTACCCGCGAATGTTGAACACCTTGAGTACGACCCAAACCGCAGCGCCTTCATCGCCCTCATTACCTACAAGGATGGCGAAAAGAGCTACATCTTGGCCGCGCAAAAGATGAAGGCTGGCGATACTGTTATGGCTGGCGCACAGGCCGAAATTCAGCCCGGCAACGCCCTTCCACTCAAAAACATTCCGGTTGGGACTGTGGTTCACAACGTTGAAGTGAAGCCCGGTGCCGGTGGCAAAATGGCCCGAAGCGCTGGCAGCAGCGTGCAGGTTGCCGGTAAGGATGGCGCGACGATTCAGCTTAAAATGCCAAGCGGCGAATTGCGTCGCGTGCACGAAAGCTGCATGGCCACCATTGGTGCAGTTTCCAATGCCGACCACATGAACCGTCAACTTGGTAAGGCCGGCCGTAACCGCTGGCTTGGTAAGCGTAGCGTGGTTCGTGGGGTTGCCATGAACCCGATCGACCACCCACACGGCGGTGGTGAAGGTAAAACCTCTGGTGGCCGTCACCCGGTCACACCGTGGGGTAAATCCACCAAGGGTAAGAAGACCCGCAACCTGCGTAAACCAAGCAGCCGGATGATTATCCGTCGCCGCAACGCCACCCGCTAAGATTTGAAGGAGAACACATACAATGGCCCGTTCCGTTAAAAAAGGTCCCTTCGTGGATGGCCACCTGGTCAAGAAAATCGACAAGGTGCAAAGCAGTGGCAAAAAGGAAGTTATCAAGACCTGGAGCCGCCGCAGCACCATCATGCCAAGCTTTGTTGGCGTGGCCTTGGCTGTTCACAACGGCAACAAGTTCATTCCCGTGCTGGTGACCGATAACATGATTGGCCACAAGCTGGGCGAATTTGCCCCAACGCGTACCTTCAACGGCCACCCCGAGAAGAAGGTAGAAGCCGCGAAACCGGCGGCGAAGAAATAGGCCTGATTGATAGCGAAAAGGATTAGCCCATGAGCCTACCAACCCCTCACATTCAAAGCGCGTCCGAGGCTGCTGCCACGGCACGTGGCCTTAAAGGAAGCCAGCAAAAGGCCCAGCTGATTCTGGCCCTGATTCGCGGCAAGCCGATTGCCCAAGCCCTGAACGCCTTGCAGTTTTGCAAAAAGCGTTTGGCCACCCCAACCCGCAAGGTGTTGCTGTCGGCCATTGCCAATGCCGAGCACAACGCAGGCCTCAACCTCGACAAGCTCGTGGTTGCCCGCGCCTATGCCGACAAAGGCACGGTGCTCAAGCGCTTTAACCCACGGGCCCGTGGCCGCGCCGCACCGATTATGAAACACCGTTGTCACATCACCGTGGTGGTTGCCGAAAAGGCTGCTACCCCAGTTAAGGCTGCTTCCAAAGCTGCTGCCAAGGCTGAAACTTCTAGCGAAAAGACGGAGGCTTAACTATGGGTCAGAAAGTCAAACCGATTGGTCTTCGCTTGGGCATCAACCGCGGCTGGGATAGCATGTGGTTTGCCGGCAAAGAGTACCCCGAACTGCTCAAAGAGGATGCCGCGATTCGCAGCTACCTCATTGGCAAGCTTAAGGGTGCCGCCATTAGCAAAATTACCATCGAGCGCCCCAACAAAAAGTGCCGTATTTTCATCCATAGCGCACGCCCCGGTGTCATCATCGGTAAAAAGGGTGCCGATATTGAAACTCTCCGCAAAAAGTTGCAGCTCAAGAGCAAATCCGATGTGGTGGTGAACATTGTTGAAATTCGTAAGCCCGACATTGATGCCAAATTGATTGCCGACAGCATCGCTGATCAAATCGAGCGCCGGATTGCCTACCGCCGTGCCATGAAGCGTGCCGTTCAAAACGCCATGGGTAACGGGGCCAAAGGGGTTCGGGTTCGTCTTTCCGGCCGCTTGGCTGGTGCCGAAATTGCCCGGACCGATTGGTACATCGAGGGTTCCTTGCCGCTGCACACGCTGCGGGCCGATATCGATTACGGCTACGGCACAGCCCAAACCACCTACGGCGTCATTGGCGTTCAGGTGTGGGTCAACCACGGGGAAAAGTACAACCTCGACCTAAGCAGCCCTGCTTAAAGTTTAGCGACAAGAGTCTGAAGGAAAAGAATCATGCTACAGCCCAAGCGCACCAAATACCGTAAGGCCCATAAAGGCCGGATTTACGGCAATGCCAAAGGCGGCACCGAAGTGTCGTTCGGCGAATATGGCCTCAAAGCCATGGAGCCCGAGCGCGTCACCGCCCGCCAGATTGAAGCGGCCCGCCGCGCCATGACCCGTTCCATCGCCCGCGGTGGCCGTGTCTGGGTGCGCGTGTTCCCCGATGTACCAGTCAGCCGCAAGCCTGCCGAAGTACGGATGGGGAGCGGGAAAGGGGCCCCTGAGTATTGGGTTGCCCGCGTCAAGCCTGGAAAAATTCTGTACGAAATGGCGGGTGTGACCGAGGCGATTGCCAAGGAAGCCTTCCGTTTGGCAGCGATGAAACTGCCGATTAAGACCAAAATTGTATCGCGTCACCACGGGAGCTAAACACATGAAAATGAGCGAAATCATTGGCAAGAGCGCGGCCCAACTGGCCGACTTGCTGCTAAACCTGCGTAAGGAACAGATGAACCTGCGCTTTCAAAAGGCCGCAGGCCAACTGGCCAACCCAAACCGTTGGCGCGACGTGCGCAAAGCGGTGGCCCGGCTTAAAACTGCCCAGACTCAACTGGTGAAGAAGGAGGTTAAGTAATGCCTAAGCGCGTACTCAAGGGCACGGTTGTGTCCGACAAAGCAGCCCAAACCATTGTGGTGAGCGTGGCCCGTACCACCCGTCACCCCCTGTACGGCAAAATTCAGCGTAGCAGCAAAAAGTTTCATGCGCACAACCCTGCTGGCACGGCCAAGCTGGGTGATGTGGTCGAAATTGTAGAGTGCCGGCCGATGAGCAAGCTCAAGCATTTTGATCTACATCGGGTTGTCCAGGCCGCCGGCCTGATGGTGACCGATACGGCCAGCGATGTGCAGGCTTAAAGAACAGCAAGAGGAGCAGGTCCGATGATTCAACAGGAAACCCGCCTCGACGTTGCTGACAACAGCGGCGCCAAGGAAGTGATGTGCATTCGCGTCCTGGGCGGCACCCGCCGTCGTTACGCACGCGTGGGCGATATTATTATTGTCAGCATTAACGACGCAATTCCCCGCGCCAAGGTAAAAAAAGGTGACGTCGCCCGTGCGGTGGTCGTTCGCTGTGCCAAGGAAACGATTCGCGCCGATGGCACCGCCATTCGCTTTGACCGCAACGCGGCCGTGCTGATCGACAAAAAGAACGAGCCCGTTGGCACCCGTATTTTTGGCCCAGTCGCCCGTGAATTGCGTGCAAAGCAGTTCATGAAAATCATTTCACTCGCTCCGGAGGTGCTCTAATCATGGCTTCATTACAGAATAAACTGAAAAAGGGTGACGAAGTCGTCATCATCAGCGGGAAGGCCAAAGGGCAAAGCGGTAAAATCGCGAACGTGCTGACGGCCACCAACCGCGTGATTATCGGCGGTCTGCTGATGGCCAAAAAGCACCTTTCCGCCCGCAAGGCGATGGCGACCCAAAAAGAGCCTGGCATTGTGCAAAAAGAGCTTTCCATCCATTCCAGCAACGTGATGCTGAAGGACCCCAAGAGCGGCAAACCCGTTAAAGTGGGCTACAAAATTACTGCCGAAGGCGCCAAACAACGCGTCATCAAAAAGAGCGGTGACGTTATCGACACCATTAAAAAAGCCAAGGCAGGCAAGCCTGCCGCCAAACCATCAACCAAGGCTAAGTCCAAGTAGAAAGGGATACTGACCATGGCAAGTCCAACTGCAAAAAAGCCTGGGGTCACCAAAGCTCCAGCCAAGGGTGCTGCACCCAAAAGCCCGAGCAAGGGCAAAGGCAAGAGTGGCGCTGGCGCTACGGAAGTGATGGAGCAACACACCCAGGCCAAGGCCGAGGTGGGCGTGAAGGGCTATACCCCACGCTTTTCCAAGCTTTACAACGAAAAGATTCGTGCTGACCTAACCAAGAAGTTTAGCTACCGTAACCCCATGATGGTGCCACGGCTGACCAAAATTGTGCTGAACATGGGTGTAGGCAAGGCTGCGGAAGATAAAAAGATTCTCGAGTTTGCGATGAATGATATGCGTCTTATCGCCGGCCAGCAACCCGTTGCCACCAAAGCCCGCAAGAGCATCAGCAACTTTAAGCTGCGTGAAGGCATGGCGATTGGCTGCAAGGTTACGCTGCGCGGCCCCCGTATGTGGGAGTTTCTCGATCGCCTGATCACCATTGCACTGCCACGTGTCCGTGACTTTGACGGTGTTCCAACCCGCAGTTTCGATGGCAAGGGTAACTACGCCATGGGGATTAAGGAACAGATCATTTTCCAGGAAATCGATTACGACAAGACCGACCGGATTCGTGGGATGGACGTGGTCATCTGCACCACCGCCAAAACCGATGACGAAACCCGTGCTTTGCTGGCCGCCTTCGGGATGCCATTCCGCCGCAGCCGTCAACAGGCTACGGCCCCCAAAAGCAACCCAACCAACGCCCAAGCAGGAGCTTAACCGATGGCCAAAGTCTGTATGATTAACCGCGAAACTGCGCGGGCCAAAGTTGCCAAGCGCGATGGCGCCAAGCGGGAAAAAATTAAAGAAGCCATTGTGGCTGCTGCCGACCTGTCCGAGAAGATGGCGCTTAGCCAAAAGCTCGCCAGCCTCGACCGTAATGGTTCCAAGGCCCGTGGCCGTAACCGTTGCGCCATGACGGGTCGCCCGCGTGGCTTCCACAGCCGCTTTGGGTTGTGCCGTAACAAATTGCGTGAACTTGCCAGTGCTGGGCTACTGCCGGGCGTGCGCAAGGGTAGCTGGTAAGGAGAGCAAAGACCATGATGACCGATCCAATTTCCGACATGTTGGCCCGTCTGCGCAATGCGCAGGCCCAACGTCACGCCAGTGTGCGGGTACCCGCCAGCAAGCTTAAGGCCGCGATCCTAAGCGTGCTGAAGTCTGAAGGCTACATTACCGATGTGGCCGAAGACATGGCCGCCAACGGGGCTAAAACTCTGGTTGTGAGCCTAAAATACCACCAAGGCCAACCCGTTATGACCTGGACCGCCCGCGTTTCCAAACCCGGCAAGCGTACCTACAGCGCAGCCCAAGAGCTGCCGATGGTCGCCAACGGCCTCGGCGTGACGATTATCAGCACCAGCAAGGGCATCCTTACCGACGCCCAAGCCCGCGCCCAGAACGTTGGGGGCGAAGTGCTTTGCCAGGTTATGTAATTGTGTTTATAAGTAAAAGAGAGAGACCACCATGTCGCGCGTAGGTAAAAAACCGATTGCCGTACCCAAGGGTGTGGACGTCACCATTAACGGCCGTACCGTAGCTGTTAAGGGTGCCAAGGGCCAGCTGCAAGAGCAACTGCCAGCCGAAATCCTCGCCACACTGGGCGCAGGCGAAGGCGGGGTTCAGGAAGTGAGCTTTGCCCCTACAGGCAACCCGCGCCAGCTTTCAGCCGCTTGGGGTACTGCCCGTGCCATGGTGCGCAACATGATTGAAGGCGTGACCGCTGGCTACACCATTCCGATGAAGCTCATCGGGGTAGGTTACCGCGCCACCGTTGCCGGCAAAAAACTAAACATGACTTTGGGTTACAGCCACCCGATCGAGGTTGAAATCCCAACCGGAATTACCGTGGATGTTAAAGACCAGACCGAAATGACCATCACGGGTACCGACAAGCAGGCCATCGGCCAGTTTGCCGCCATTGTCCGCGGTAAACGCCCGCCCGAGCCTTTCAAGGGCAAGGGTGTACGCTACACCGGCGAACACATTGTGATGAAAGAAGGTAAGAAGAAGTAAACGAAGTCAAAAATTTAGGGCCCCCTTGCGGGGCCTTAAATTTTTGGTCACCGAGTTTATCCCCGCGCAGGCCGGGATCTCCGACGTCAAAAACCGGCCATAGGCCGGTTTTTCTTAGCACAACCTCTTGCAAAGCTGGCTCAAACACCGTATAGCCGAATCAATCTCCGCGGGTTTGTTGAGTTACCCCAAAACCGCGGCAACTTGCCCTTGTTTTATAAGGGCTAACCAGTAAAGGAGTCTCCTCATGGGCCATATCCATGAAACACTGACCGAACGCCGCGCGCGGCGGATGCGTCACAAGCTCAAGACCAACAACCCCGGGGCCCTGCGTCTTTCGGTTTACCGCAGCAACCTGCATTTCAGCGTTCAAATTATCGATGACACCAAGGGCATGACCTTGGCCAGCGCCTCCACCATGGAAAAGAAGCTGGTGAACGGCCTTAAAAGCACGCGTGGCACAGAAGCTGCTGAGCTGGTAGGCAAAACCCTGGCCGAGCGTGCGCTCAAGGCTGGCGTGAAGGATGTTTACTTCGACCGTGGCCACTACCGCTACACCGGTCGCCTGAAAATCCTGGCCGACGCAGCCCGTGCTGCGGGTCTCAAGTTCTAACGCTGCCCTACGCATTCAGGAAAAGGATAAAATCATGAGCGAACAACGTTTTGAAAACCGCGACCGCGAACGGAGCGAGTTTGTCGACAAGCTGGTAGGCGTCCGCCGCGTTGCCAAAACTGTAAAGGGTGGCCGTCGGATGTCGTTCGGCGCCCTGGTTGTCGTTGGCGATGAAGCTGGCCGCGTTGGCTTTGGCCAAGGCAAGGCGAAGGAAGTCCCCGATGCCGTGAAAAAGGCCACCGATGGCGCCAAGCGCGGCATGGTGCGCGTGCCGCTGCGCCAGGGCCGCACGGTTCACCACGAAGTAAAAGGCCGTTTCGGCGCCACCAAAGTGATTATCAAGCCCGCCGTTCCGGGGACTGGTATCATCGCAGGCGGCCCAATGCGCGCCGTGTTTGAAGCAATGGGGATTAAGGACGTGGTTGCCAAAGCCCAGGGCAGCACCAACCCCTACAACCTGATTCGTGCCACCTTCGACGCTTTTGCCGCCATGGAAACACCGCGCGGCATTGCCGCCAAGCGTGGCCTGAAAATCACCGACCTGACCTTGCACGCCAAGGAATCGGCCAAGGGCGAAATGGACCAGAAGGAACTGATTGCCAAGGCCGAAAAAGCCAAAGCAGCCCGTGCTGCCCGCGCGCCTAAAAAGCCAGAAGGCAAGGGGCGTGGCCGCCCCGATGGCCAACGTGGCGATCGTGGTGAAAACCGCGGCAAGCGCACCGAAGCCCCTAAGGTGGTAACAGTCAGCAAGGCCGAAAGCATGGCCGCGGCGACTGAAACCCCCAAAGCCGAATAATTAACCTTCATCATCAACCGTAGCGTAAGGGAAACCGAGTTATGACAACGACCTCTGGAATCAAACTAAACCAACTGGCCGACAACCAAGGCGCCACCCAAAATACCAAGCGGCTCGGTCGCGGGATTGGCTCGGGCAAGGGTAAAACCTCTGGCCGTGGGGTGAAGGGTCAAAAGGCCCGTAAGTCGGGGAATGTGCGGGCAGGATTTGAAGGGGGCCAAAACCCGCTTTACCGTCGTTTGCCGATGCGTGGGTTTAACAACTACAACTTTGCCGTGGATTACTGCGAAGTGAACATTGGCATGCTGCAACGGCTGGTGGATGAAGGCAAATTAGATGCCGCCAAGCCGATTTCGATTGAGAGCATCATCGGGATTGGCCTGACCAAAAAGGCCAAGGATGGCCTGAAGCTGCTGGGCAATGGCGAGGTTAAATCCAAGCTGCATGTGGTTGCGGCCCATGCCAGCGCCTCGGCTGCCGAAAAGCTGAAAAAGGCTGGCGGCAAGCTGGATATCCTACCTAAAAAGGAATACGAGAGCGGCAAGAAGCTGGTCAAGCAAGCTTAACGCTGCCCCCAAAAAATTCCCCGCACTGCGGGGATTTTTTTTTACAAAAAAAGGGCACCTTGGGGTTTCCAAGGTGCCAAGGTGAACTTCGCCAGTGCTACCGAACGCGTGGCCCTCTTTTTCTATCAAGTGCACAGGCAGGGCAGCCAGAGCCTCTCAGCACGTTATGCAACGCGGTCTTCCAGTCAGCATGGCCGCGGCGACGCCGACACCCAAAGGTATGACGGTCAGTAGTCTTGACGCGTTTGCCATGCTTTCCTCGCAGAATTATTTTTCGGGAACGAAGGATGGCGCGAATCTCAGCTGTGAGGGGGGATTGATTCGCACAGTCCGGACATCCAGTACCCTTTATCACGCTTTTAAGACTGGTATTCCAATCCCTATGCATGAGGTCCTTTGTGCAACCAAAGGAGTAGATGGCGTTAAGCTTCAGACGTTTACCATAGGTTCCTCGCAGGATGATTTGACGAAGCTCAAGGGCAGCAACCACGTTAACTGTGAGGGGGGATGAATTCCCCGCACAGGCTGGGCACCCCGTACCCTTCAAAACCTTATCAAGTCTGGTGCTCCAATCCGTATGGTCATGAACCCGTTCACAGCCAAACGTTTGCTGCGAGCAAACCCCGACAGTGTCACCATGGGTTCCCCGCAGTGTTATCTCGCGCAGCTTCAGACTGGCAGTGACCTCAGCTGATAGAAGTGGCTTGATATGCGTCACCCGACAGCTTGGGCACCCAGCACCCTTGAGAACAGTGCTAAGTCTCTTCGTCCAGTCTGCATGGCTCAAGCCTTGCTCGCAGCCGAAGCAATACGCAGTATTGGCTTTAAGGTACTCCCCATGAACTCCCCGCAGGCTAATGTTACGAGGCTTGATGTTACTTAAAACATCAACAGTGAGGGGCGAACGATTTTTTCGAGTTTTTATGATAGGTATTTCAGGCCCAAAGAGGGCCAATACAGAATGATAGGTCATCAAGACCTCCTTTGCTGCACCCCAGCAGGGGTGGGCCAAACAAGCTAGTGAATCTTAGAATTCTGTCTAGAGCGATGTATACGACATGTCAAGGTAATAGCAAACTGCAGGCAACGCCTCTCATTTCCGCAGCAATTCACCCTGTAAACCTTGCAGATGGCGGCAAATATAGCTATAAGCGGCAAGTAAGAGAAAGAGCTGTGCCCCATGGCTACCTTGGGTTTTGGCAATCAGAATGATGTTGCCGATCTGCTGGCGAAAGCCAAGAATCTCCACAGCCGAATCCTGTTTGTGCTGCTGGCCTTTGTGGTGTACCGCCTTGGTACGCACATCCCGCTGCCCGGCATCGATGTGGCCGCACTCGCCAGCTACCAAACCAATTTACAGAGCGGGCTGTTTGGCCTGTTTAACATGTTCAGCGGCGGCGCCTTCAGCCGCATGGCGATTTTTGCGCTCAATATCATGCCCTATATTACGGCCAGCATTATCATTCAGCTGTTGGCAGCCAGCTATCCGTCGCTCAACGAGCTCCGCAAGGAAGGCGAGGTGGGGCGGCGTAAGCTGAACCAATACACCCGTTACCTCACGGTCGTTTTGGCCATGGTGCAAGGGTTTGGTTTGGCCACCGGCATTCAGCATCAAACCGCCATGGTAGGCGGCGAAGTGGTTGCTTTGGTGGCCAACCCCGGCTTTGCCTTTCAGTTGCAAACGGCCTTAACCATTACGGCCGGTAGCCTGTTTTTAATGTGGCTTGGCGAACAGATTAACGTCAAAGGCATTGGCAACGGCATCTCGCTGCTGATTTTTGCGGGTATTGTCGCCGAGTTCCCCAAAATGATTGCCCGGGTGTTTGAACTGGCGCGCACCGGCAGTGTCTCGGAATTGCTGGTGATTGCCATTGTGGTGGGGGCCGTGGTGGCGATCTTTGCCATCACGTTTATGGAAACCGCCATTCGCAAGGTGGCGATTCAGTACCCCAAACGCCAAGGGATGTTTGGTTCGGTTAATTCCGATGCCAACCATTTACCGCTCAAGCTAAACCTTGCGGGCGTTATTCCCCCAATTTTCGCCAGCGCATTGCTGATGGTGCCCCTGACCATGGCCAGCTATGCCCCGCAGGCGGCATGGGCACAGTTTGTTGGGCAGTACTTTAGCCCCGGGCACCTGCCTTACATGGTGGTGTTTGTAAGCCTGATTGTGTTCTTCAGCTTCTTCTATGTCGCCACGGTGGCCTTTAACCCAACTGAAACAGCCGACAACCTTAAAAAGCAAGGCGCCTTCATTCCCGGGGTGCGCCCTGGCGAGAGCACTGCCCGCTATCTCGATAATCTGGCCACGCGCCTCACCTGTATCGGCGCGGCATACCTGGCGGCAGTCTGTGCCATCCCCGACCTCCTCCACCGCGACGCCACACTGCCGTTCTACATCGGTGGTACCAGCCTGTTGATTATTGTGAGCGTGACGATTGACACCGTCGCGCGGATTCAAAGTGCCCTGATTGCCCAGAAGTACGAAAGCCTGCTTAAGCGCACCTCGCTTAAAGGGGGCAAGGGCTCTGGGTTAAACTTGGTCAAGAAATAAAGGTAGTATCTCGTGATTATTGTACTGTATGGCCCACCCGGTGCTGGTAAGGGGACCCAATCAGCCATGCTGTCCAAGCAGTTCAGCGTGCCTGCCTTTTCAACGGGTGATATGTTTCGGGCCGCGATAGCTGCGCAAACGCCAGTCGGCCAGCAGGTTAAGGATGTGATGGAGCGGGGCGATTTGGTCGGGGATGAACTGGTCAATCGCTTGGTCTTTGAACGCCTCGATAACCCCGACTGTGCCAACGGCGTGATTCTGGATGGCTACCCCCGCACGGTCGCGCAGGCGTTAGCCCTCGATGCATGGCTGGAAGACCACCATCTGCACCTCGATAAAATTTTTGAATTGGTGGTTGATGAAAACGCCTTGGTGAAGCGGCGTGCGGGCAGGCTCTATGCCCCAACCTCCAAGCGGGTGTATCATGTGGTTTATAACCCACCCAAGGTTGCTGGGGTTTGCGACGAGAGCGGCGAAACGCTAATTCAGCGCGACGACGACCAGCCCGCCGTGGTTACCCATCGGCTGGAAGTTTACCGCGAACAAACGGCCCCCGTGATTGCCTATTACAGGGCCCAGAATCGCCATGTTGAAATCGATGGGATGGCAGGGATCGACACCGTCAACACCATTATTACGTCCGAGCTCTCCGGCCAGCACGACGATTAAAGGTGCTGGAACTTGGGGGGCTTATGGGCTAACCTTGGGCCTATGAAACTTGGGATGGTGCTGCTGCTGGGCTGCCTTGTGGTGGTGTTGTTCCTGTCTCTTGCCTTGCCTGTTCCGACCGAGATTAATCTTGCAACAGTCTTGCAACCACCTTCCCAAAGCCATTGGCTTGGTACCGATGACCTTGGGCGCGACGTTTTTGCAAGGTTATTGGCAGGGGTGCAACTTTCGCTCATCGTGGCGGCTGGGGTTTTAACCTTATCCAGCCTGATAGGGGTACCGCTTGGCCTGTTGGCTGGTTGGCTTGGTGGCGTGACCGACAGTCTTGTGGGCCGGATTGCCGATATGGTCTTAAGTTTTCCAGGCATCCTGTTGGCCATGGCCCTGACTGCGTTGCTTGGTGGCAGCGTACTGAATGTCGTGCTCTGCCTTGGCGTGCTGGGTTGGGTGGGTTTTTATCGGCTAACGCGGGTGCAGGTTCAGCAGTTGCGCCAGCAACCTTTTTTAGCAGCTGCGCAGTTGGCGGGCGTGCGCCCTTTGCGGTTAGCATGGCGGCACTTGTTGCCCAATGTTTTAGGCCCCTTGCGCGTTGAAGCCCTGCTGGTGGCCGTTGGGGCGATGGTAGCCGAAGCAGGCCTGAGCTTTCTGGGCTTGGGTATTCCAGCCCCAACGCCCAGCTTGGGCGGGATGCTTCGGGACGGCCTGCGCGAGGTATTGGCAAGCCCCCTGTTGGTGGTGGCGCCGGCCTTGGTGCTGATAAGCCTCACCCTGTTTGGTCATGTACTGTTACGGGCTAGCCAGCGTGGGGCGGGCAATGGTAGCTCGGTTGGCAAAAGAGGAGACTTCACCCGTGTGGCGTAAGCTGATGGTGTTTGCTGTGCTGCTGCTGCCATTGGTGGGGATGCTTTCGGTATGGCCACCGCGCGGAAGCCAGGCCGCCGAAGACGCCAGCCTGAATGTTGCCACCGTGCAGGAAATTCGGGTTGGCGAACAACCGGGTGGAGCGATGCGGATTGTGCTGGAGTTTTCTCCGCTGGCAACCGAATCCCAACGCGATTTTCGCTGGTTTACCTTGCCTCAACCCAACCGGATGGTGATTGATTTTGCCGATGTTACCTTTGCCGATAGCCCCAACTTTTTAGCACTCCCCAAGGGGGGATTGGTCAAGAGCATGCGGGCTGGCCGGTTCCGCCCCCATACGGTGCGGATGGTACTGGACCTCAACAAACCCTCCCGCATCAATCTGTTTACCATTCCCCCCCGCGACGACCGTGGCATGCGGATGGTGCTGGATGTCCTGCCGGTGGGCAAAGGCCAGCAGCCTACCAACATTCCCCCGCCTGCCGATGTGGTGGATGAGGGCAGGGCCCCTTCCGTGCACCCTATCCGGATTGATGAAGAACCCGCACCCGTGGTGCCGCGCCGTGTCGTGCATAACGATAAGAATCAGCAGGTTACAGTCACGCTCGATCCCGGGCATGGCGGCGTCGACCCCGGTGGCTGCGGTAAGGTATTGAAACTATGTGAAAAAAATATTGTTTTGGATGTGGCCAAACAAATTAAGGAAATTCTGGAAAAGCAAAAGGTTAAGGTGGTGCTTACCCGCAGCGACGACCGTTTCATTCCGCTGGCCGAGCGTGTGCGGATTGCCCAACGGGCACAAAGCGATCTTTTCGTGAGTATTCATGCGGATATCCACCCAACCAAGTCCAACGTGATTGGCGCCACCACCTATGTGGTGAGCGACCGCGCCAGCGACCGCGAAGCCGCGCGTTTGGCCGATAAGGAAAACGACGGCGACATTCTGGCAGGGGTGGCAATCGACCGCGAAAGCCCCGAAGTGCAGAATATTCTGATTTCGCTGGTACAGCGCGAAACCCGCAACAACAGCAGCTATTTGGCCCAGGCGATTTTAACCGAAATGGGCAAAGTGACGCAGGTACGCCGCGCCGAACCGCTGTTTGCAGGCTTTAGGGTGCTCAAAGCCCCCGATGTGCCGAGCGTGTTGATTGAAATGGGTTATCTTTCCAACCCACGTGAAGAGCGTCAGCTGGCCGACCCAGCCTTCCGTAAGCGTCTGGCCCGCCGGATTGCCGATGGCATTATGAACCACGTCAAGGAACACGTGCATTACTAGGCGGCTTGCCAGAGTTGTAAACAGTTAACAGAGCGCAGCAACCAGCGCGTCATCCACAGCCGCCATGGTGATGGCCGGCACACTGTCGCACAGTCTGGCAGCTTGGCTGTTGACCAAACCACAGGGAGTGAAGTGGTTGTAAATATCCAAATCATTAAAAACATTAAGGGATGCGCCATGAAAGGCCACGCCTTTCCTCACCCGTACCCCAAAGGCCGCCAACTTACGCTCGCCGACCCACAGGCCCAGTTCTGCTCCGGTTTTAAGGGTGGTGGGGGTGCCTAGGTGTAAACAGGCACGTTGAACCGACTCCTGCAACCAGCGCATGTAGCGCCGGATATCGTGCTGCCAACGGTCATCCAACTTCACCACGGGGTAAATCAGCCGCTGCCCAGGGCCATGAAAGGTTACCTGCCCACCACGGTTGCTGGTGTAAATTGGCAAAGTGTGACCGGTGCCAGTGTCGGCCCTTTGGGCGCTGCTGCCACAGGTAAGCAGGGCAGGGTGTTCGGCCAAAATCAGCTGTTCAGGGGCCCCATGGGCCACGGTGGCGGCGGCTCGCTCCAGCGCCTCAAGGGCGGCAGGATAGGGGGTTAACCCGGGCCAGTACGTTGGGGTACATCGCAACATATGCTACCTGCTGCCACAGCCAAGCAGGTGTGGCAATGGTTTCGGGGTAATTCCTGCCTAGAAGCCACATGGGGCCTTGCACCGCTGCGTTAAATGGGTTAGAGCCCACCCATGGCCAAAAGCGATGTAATTGAATTTGATGGGGTGGTGACTGAATCACTGCCAAACACGATGTTCCGGGTTAAGCTGGAAAATGGGGTGGTGGTGCTGTGCCATGTGGCAGGAAAGATGCGCCAAAACAACATCCGTATTCTGGAAGGTGACAAGGTTAAAGTTGAAATGACCCCCTATGACCTGACCAAGGGTCGCATCACATTCCGGGAAAAAGTGGCCCCGCCACCCGGGATGATGCCTCGTCCCTCCCGTTAGGTGCTTAAAAAGTTATCAGAGGGGGCTTGCCAGCCCCCTTTATTGATGCTAATGCGCCCCATAAGCCTAAGGAAGACTTAAAAAATGCGTTATATTTCATCCATTCGTGCTGAGAAAGTACGGGATCGTAAACTCCAGACCACCCGCCGTACCCGTAACAAGGCCGGTAAGTTTTTGGGTCGGGTCCGGATTATCATGCGTGACAAGCGCGTCAATGGTAAAGCGGGCCGTTACGCCGTAACGCAGGGTTAAACACGGTTGTTCATGTTAGGTTCTAACAACGTTCAGCTTACAACGATCAATCGACAAGGAGTGTAGCCTGTGGCGCGTATCGCGGGTGTCAATATTCCAACTGACAAACAAGTCTGGATTGCCTTAACTTACCTTTACGGAGTTGGGCCTTCCAATACCTATAATATTCTTAAAGCTGCCAAGGTAGAACCCACCAAGCGGGTTAACACCTTAAGCGAAGATGAAATTTCCCGTATCCGGAATGTCATCGATGCTTCCTTCCCGGTGGAAGGGGATTTGCGCCGTCAAGTAAGCCTTAACATTAAGCGCTTGATGGATTTAGGCTGCTACCGTGGCCTGCGCCACCGCAAGGGGCTGCCCGTGCGTGGCCAACGCACCCACAGCAATGCCCGGACCCGTAAAGGCCCGCGCAAGGTTGGCGTGGCTGGCAAGAAAATCGTAAGCAAGTAAGCGGAGAGGCTAAACTACCATGAACACCCCCGCCAAAGGTAACCAAAAGGCTGGCGCTGCTGCTGTCCGCCCGATGAAGCGTAAAGACCGCAAGAACATCAGTTCGGCTGTGGCTCACGTGCTTTCTACCTTCAACAACACGATTGTGACCATCACCGACTTTCAGGGCAACACCATTGCCCAGGGAAGCGCCGGAAGCCAAGGCTTTAAGGGTAGCCGCAAGGGTACTCCCTTTGCCGCCCAGCAAGCTGCCGAAGGCGCCGGTCGTGCCGCCCGCGAGCACGGTGTACGCACGCTGGAAGTCCAGCTTAAAGGCCCAGGCTCTGGCCGCGAAAGCGCGCTGCGTGGCCTGCAAGCCATTGGCTTTGAAATCCACAGCATTCGTGATGTGACTGCCATCCCCCACAACGGCTGCCGCCAGGTTAAGCGTCGCCGCGTGTAAGCTAAGCCCCACGGGGCTGGCGCGGTCTGTGCACCGCCGCGCCAATCTCTGGGCCAGCTCAAACGGTGCCATATGGTTGACTGAGACAGAACAAAACGGAGACCTCCCATGCAAATTCAAGCCAACTGGAAGGAACTCATTAAACCCACCAAAGTGGGGATGAGTGCCGGTGATACCAAAAAACTTGCAACCTTTACCGTCGAACCGCTCGAGCGCGGCTTTGGCCATACGCTGGGGAATGCCCTGCGTCGCGTCCTGCTTTCTAGCCTGCAAGGGGCTGCCATTACCAGCCTTAAGGTTGAAGGGGCTGTACACGAGTTTGCCACCCTGCCGGGCGTGATGGAAGACCTGACCGAGATTATTCTGAACCTGAAGGCTCTGGCTGTGCGTAGCCACGCGAGCGAACCCAAAACTGTGATTCTGCACAAAAAAGGTGCAGGCCCGGTCACAGCTGCCGATATTCAACTCGGCCATGACATTGAAGTGGTCGACCCACACCACCACATTTGCACGCTCTCTGAAAAGGGCGAACTGCGGATGGAACTTACTGTTGGCACCGGCAAAGGCTATAGCCCAGCCACCGACCGCAAGGCGCTGGAACGCCCAGCCGGTACGTTGCTGATTGACGCCATCTACAGCCCCATTCGCCGCGTTAGCTTTAAAGTAAGCGATGCACGGGTTGGCCAGATTACCGACTACGACAAATTGGTGATGGACGTTGAAACCACCGGTGTTGCCACTCCTGAAGATGCGTTGGCCTTTGCCGCCCGTATTCTGCAAGACCAACTGGGCGTGTTCATTAACTTTGAAGACATTGCCGACGACAGCAAGCGCAGCGATGAACTCATCGACATCAACCCACACCTGTTGATGAAGGTGGACGAGCTGGAACTTTCTGTCCGCAGCGCCAACTGCTTGAAGAACGAGAACATCGTCTACATCGGCGACCTGGTGCAAAAGACCGAAAGCGAAATGCTTAAAACCCCCAACTTTGGCCGCAAGAGCTTGAACGAGATCAAGGATCTGCTCGGTCAGATGGGCTTGGGCCTCGGGATGCGCCTGGAAAACTGGCCGCCCGAAAACATCGAAGACTTGGCCCGTCGCCTGAGCCAACAGGTTCAGTAGGCTGATTGGTTTGAATCTCGGCCCCTTAGGGGGCCGTTTTTTATGACAGGCTTTGGGGGCTTGGGCCTCTTGGAGAAAGCCCCGAAATATCGTAAAGATGCTGCATGACTCTGTACGCATCCTTGCTCGCCCACCTGCACCAAAGCATTGCTTCCCTCTACCCCGCGTTAGAGGATCAGACCGTGGCAGTCGTCACACTGGAGGCCCCGCGCGACCCCACCCATGGCGACCTCGCCACCAATGCCGCCATGGTCTTGGCCAAGCCATTGGGGCAGAACCCGCGCGCAGTGGCCGAGGCCCTGCTGGGGTCGCTGCATCAGCACCCTGCAGTCTTGCAGGCTACTGTGGCTGG
>JAIXXE010000042.1 GCA_027490875.1 Alphaproteobacteria bacterium | reverse complement strand
GGCTGCCGTGCCGATGCTAAGTGGGTTGCAAGCCAAAAATGCGGCGGTGGTGAACTTTGGCGGGCTAAGCAGCAGTGGCGGTAGTACCAGCGGCGGCGGCAGCGATGCCGCGAGCCTCACGACCCAGATTTTAAGCAAGCTGGTTTAAAAATGCTTCACCCTCCGCGCGTTGGCGGAGGGTGATTGCGGTCGGCGGGTTGCTGAAGCCTCGGCTACTTGGGACTATTCGGGGAATTAACATGGCTCATCGCTACACCCACAAGTTCGGTATAGTGGCTGAGGACTCTCGTTAAACTCCTAATACGTTCGTGAAGCAACCGTAACTCGCTCGCCACAAAGGGGTCATCCAAGTACACCCGACAGGGTAATTCGCCCTTGTCGTTTGCCCATGCAAGGGTGTCCCAGTCTAGGGCAACCCCGCCGTAGTCTTTCCATTGATAAAGTGACATGATGGTGCGGAGGGGGCGCGTGCTATACCCGATGTGGGTCTCTTTATGAAGGTTGTATGTGTTACTCAGGTTTGTTGCCGCGACGCCTTCATCGAGCACCGCAACGACCAGATACAGTGAGGTATGGCCTGCTTCCCAGTCACCATTGTGTCCGTTCTGGTAGCTGTTGCCCTGAATTTTGATGAGCATATTTGGCTCGATGGTGGAAAGGCTTGGATGACGCGACAGTGCGGTTGCGGTGTTGGACATGCAAGTCTCCATCACGGGGGAAAAGGGATGAAGGGAGTCTCAGGTGAGACGTAGCCCCGTGTTCATTGTTTTTTTTAATGACTTACGTGAATACTGTCAAGCGGTTTAAAGTTTGCCTGCCCCTTTGAAGGAATAGTGGGCTTCGGCGCCGATGATGAGGTGGTCGTGCAGGGTTAAATCCAGCGCGGCGGCAGCCTGTTGCAGCTGCGCGGTAAACTGTACATCTTGCACCGAAGGCTGCGGCGAGCCTTGCGGATGGTTATGCGCCAACACTAACCCGCTGGCATGGTGGGTAAGGGCCTGCTTGATGATATCGCGCGGGCTGGCCGCCAGTTGGGTTTGGCTGCCGGTAAAGAGCGTGATCTCGGCCAACAGCACCAGCTGGGCATTGAGGTACAGCACCACGCATTCCTCGCGCGTGCTGGTGGCAAAGCGGGTATAGAGGTAATCCAGCAGCGTGAGGCGGTCGGCCAGCAGGGGCTTGCCCTGCAGGCTGGCACGCTTCATCCGCACGGCCAGCTGTTGCAGCACTTGCAGCAGCATAATGCTGCTGGGGCCAAGCCCCGCAACGTTGGCCAAATCTTCCACGGGCGCGCTTAGCACCCCCGCCAAGCTGCCAAACCTTGCCAGCAGCTGCTTGGCCAGTGGCTTTACATCGCGTCGCGGGATGGCAAAGGTCAGCGCCAATTCCAGCAGCTCGTAGTCGGCCACTCCGGCCCCGCCCGTTCCAGCAAACCGGGCTTTCAGCCGCTGGCGGTGGCCATCGTTAGACATAGGGCCAGCAGGTATAGCCAGCCGGGCTGGCCGTTAACAGCTCGTAGCCCGTTTCCGTAACCAGGATGCTGTGTTCGTACTGCGCAGAAAGGGCGCCGTCGGCGGTGGTGACGCGCCAGCCGTCGTCGTTCAGGCGCGTGCGCCAGGTGCCAAGGTTAATCATGGGTTCAACCGTCAGCGTGGTGCCGCTGCGCAGGCGGGTGGTGGGGAACTCGGTGTTCGCATAATGCAACACTTGTGGGTCTTCATGAAACTTCCGCCCCAAGCCGTGGCCGCAGTATTCGCGCACCACGCTGTAGCCGGCGGGCTCGGCCACTTGGGCAATCGCGGCGCCAATCGCGGTAAGGTAGCTGCCGCTGCTGATGGTTTCAATACCCGCCATCATGGCCGCATAGGTGGTGGTCATCAGGGTACGGGCGGCGGGGCTAACAGTGCCAACGCCGTACATGCGGCTGGTGTCGCCATGGAAGCCCTCGAGCAGAGCGGTGACGTCGATGTTGAGAATGTCGCCGTCGGCTAACACCTCATCCTTGCTGGGGATGCCATGGCAGACCACGTTGTTGAGCGAAATACAGCTGGCCGCCGGGTAGCCCTTGTAGCCCAAGGTGGCGGGTACGGCGCCGTGGCTGCGCAGAAAACGTTCGCAGAAATCGTTAAGTTCAAGCGTGGAAACCCCAACCTTGACCAACGGCGTTACGGCATCCAATGCTAGCGCTGCCACGCGCCCCGCGGCACGCATCTTGGCGATTTCGATCGGGTTTTTCGGGATAATTTTCACAGCAGCTTTTACATCATAACGGGTAAAACTTTGCAAACATTTATCTGGGTAGGGCTTACCGCACAGCCCAACGCCACCACCGTAACGCCTGCGGCGACCGCATTCTTTAGCGCGGCAGCGTAGGTGGCATCGATGCTGCTGGCGGGGGCAAAGCTGGTGCAATCGGCGCGCGCCACCACATACAGCTGCAAGGCTACGCCGCCTTGCTTGGCAATCGTTGCCAGCGTGTTTAAATGCTTGGTGCCGCGTTTGGTCTTGGCATCGGGGAACAGCGCGGTGGTGCCCTCGGCCATGGTGACGTTTTTAACTTCGCACCACACGCGCGGGTACTGCGGCGTGGCAAAGGCCCAGTCGAAACGGGTTTCAGCGGAATGAACCACTTCCTTCTGCAGGCCCTGCACCGCCGGAAAGCCTGGCACCAAGCCTGTCGCCAAGGCCTCGCCCGCCAACGTGTTGGCGTGCGCGGTGTTGATGCACACCAGCGTGCCGCCATGCAATTCCAGCAGTTCGGCGCCGTAGCGTAGTTTGCGGCCGCTGCCCGCGCCGTAATCCCGCACCCACAAATGCGTGGCACGCTCTAGCACGCCTTTCATGCTGCCGGTGTTGGCGCAATGGGCGATTTGGTCGGGTTCGGTACCATACATAAAAAAACGTTTTTCGCGCTTTAGGAAGGCCCAACGGCTGAGCGGTGTTGCAAAATCCATCGGGGGCAGTATGGTGGAAGCATGGGCCCGCGTAAACTGCTTGTGTTCGATTTGGAAACCGTCCCCGACGTGGCCTTGGCGCGCCGCCTGTGGGCCGACACCGACGGGCTGGACGACGCAGCCGTGACCGAACTGATTTTACAAAAACACAAGGCCCAAAGCAGTACGGGCAGCGACTTTCCGCGCCCCAGCTTTCATAAGATTGTGGCAGTGGGGTGCCTGCTGGCCGATGTTGAGATGGTGGACGGGCAGGAAAGCTACCACCTGCGCAGACTTGGGTGCATTGGCGAGGAGGCCGATGCTGAGCTGCGGTTGCTGGAACTGTGGCTGGAGTTTGGCGCGCGCGAGCCGCTGCGGTTGGTGAGCTTTAATGGTCGTGGCTTTGACTTACCCGTGATCAAGCTGCGGGCGATGCATCATGGCCTGCCGGCGGGCTGGCTGTTTCAGCGGGGTGATAAGTGGAGCAACTACACCAGCCGCTACGACCAAATCTGGCATGTGGATATGGCCGATACGCTTTCCGATTTTGGCGCCGCGCGTGGGATGCCTAAGCTGGACGAAGTGTGCACGCTGGCCAATCTGCCGGGCAAGCTTGACCTTGACGGGTCGCGTGTCTGCGACCTGTTTGCGGCGGGGAAGGTGAATGACATACGCGACTACTGCGAGACCGATGTGCTCAATACCTACCTGCTTTACTTAAAATATCAGGTGCTGACGGGGGTGCTGGCGCCCGAGCGGCTGTACCAAGAACTGGACACGGTGAAAACCTTGTTGGCCAAGGAAGGCCCCCAGAAAGTGCATTTGCAGCAGTTTTTAGAGGCATGGAACAGCGCCGAGCGGCCCATGACCGAGGGCCCTAAACCAGGCCTGTCATCGCAGCAATAACCGAGGCACCCATGATGAATAAAAAAAACCCCACCGTCGCGATTCTGGTCATCGGCAATGAAGTGCTTTCGGGCCGCATTGCCGATGTGAACGTAAACTACATCTGCCGCCGCTGCGCCGATGTGGGGCTGGACGTTGCCGAGGTACGGATGGTGCGCGACAGCGAGGCTGCCATCGGCGCCGCCGTCAATGCGCTGCGCCAAACCTATACCTATGTGTTTACCACGGGCGGGATTGGCCCCACCCACGATGACATTACCATTGCCAGCATCGCCAAGGCCTTTGGCGTGGCGGTGCAGCGAAATGTTGCCATTGAACAGCAGCTGCGCGACCACTACGGCAGCCGTGTAACTCCTGCGGCACTTAGGATGGCCGACTATCCCGCGGGTGCCCGCATCGTGCCGCACGGCGAGAGCTTTGCCCCGAGCTGCATCATGGAAAATGTGGCTATTCTGGCGGGGCAGCCGCGTATCATGCAGCTGATGTTTGAAGCCACCTTGGCGCTGCTGCAAACGGGCACGCCGCTGCATATGCGGCAGGTGGATGTATGGGGCATGGAAAGCCAGTTGGCCGAAGGGCTGGCGGTGATTCAAGGCCGCTTTGCCGACGTTGACATTGGCAGCTACCCCTACCGCGTGGAAGGCCGCGCTGGCACCGCCTTGGTGTGCCGTGGGGCCGATGCACAGGCGGTGGAACAGAGCTTTCTGGCCGTACAGGCGCTGGTGAGCGACGCGGGGCTGGATGTACGCGGTTAAAATAAGAAGCCTATAATGAATAACGATCAGGAAATTTTTGGAATAATCACTGTCCTTATGGCGGTTGGAGTTCATATTCCATATTTGCTTCAGGTTGTTCGAGGTACAGTGAAACCTCACCCGTTTACTTGGATATTATGGACGGTTCTTACCTTTATAATTTTCTTTGCGCAGTTATCAGAACAAGCAGGGCCAGGTGCTTGGGGTACGGGCGTTGTAGCTTTACTATGTTTAGGGATTGTGTTGGTAACAATCAAAAATGGCTTTCGTGGAATCAAAAGAAGTGACTTTTTAACCTTTTTTGCTGCACTCTTAGCAATTCCTTTGTGGGTAATCACAGAAAATCCAATGCTCTCAGTAATTTTAGTTACGGCAATTGATTTGCTCGCTTTTATACCGACATTCCGTAAATCGTGGTCTAAACCTTTTGAAGAAGCAGTTTATTTATATGGGCTTAATGTAGCAAGGCACTGTCTTTCTCTCTTTGCCTTGATGAATATCTCTATTGCTACGGCTCTTTTTCCGTTTTCACTCATGTTAGCAAATGCTGCGTTGGTTGTTTTCCTTTTATGGCGGCGGTCTTTATTGCGTAAGTAATAATTTAACTAGGGGTTTAATCACCGTCTTCATTTTCCGACGTTGACATTGGCAGCTACCTTTACTACGTGGAAGGCCGTGCAGGCGCTGGTGAGTGACGTGGGGCTGGATGTACGCGGTTAACGTGTTTTAAGCGACATCTCTTTTAACAGAGCTTTGGCCACCCGTTCGCCGCTGCGCCACGCGCCTTGAATGTTGGCGGGGTAGGCGGTGTCGGTATGCTCGCCTGCCAGCCAGTAGCGGCCACCCAACCAAGGCTTTTGCAGGGTTTTGCGGTCGGCGGGGCTGCTGCCAACTTTATAATAGCTGTAGCTGCCGTGGCTGAAAGGGTCACTCTGCCACGCACTGTGGGCCACCATGGTGGGCAGTGGGCCGTGCGGAATCATTTGGCGCAGGGCAGGTGTTGCCAGTGCCAACCAGTCGGCGGCGCTGGGGTTTTTGGGGAGGGCTTCCAGCGCGCCCATGCCCGCGAGCCCCATCAGCATCGGGGTGCCCAGCAGCGGGGTTACATCGTACCACAGGGGCAGCAGCGGGTGGTTAAGCAGCATGACATCGTGGCGTGGCCAACTGGGGATGGGCGCGGTAAAGAAGAGTTTTTCGAGGTTCCCCATGCCCAACGCCGCAATGGCTTGGCGGTGACGCGGGGGCAGGGCGGGCAGCAGCGCCGCCTGTTGAGTGGGCTGTTGCAGCACCCCCAGCGGCGCGGTGTTGATGACCGCGCAGGCTTCTAGTGTAGTACCGTGGGTGGTGGTAACGCGCAGGCCAGCCTTGGTTGCTTCAATGGTGGCCACAGGGGTGTTGAGGCGAATCTCCAGCCCCTTGGCTTGGGCTTGCAGCCAGTGCACCCAGCCGCCCAGCAGCAGATAATCTTCGTTTTTAGTTTCTTCGCCTTCATCGAAGTTCCAGCCCGAGAGTTTGTTAAGTGATGCCCCATAATACATCTCGGCTTCCAGCATAGCGGTCGCTCGCATACTGGTTGAAAGATTGGTGAGAAAGCTTTCAAGCGGGGCATCTTTGGGCTGTTTGGCGGCGCGCTTTATGGCCTGTTGCAGCTTGGTATGCCAGGTGTCATCTCTCTGCACGCCGGGGAAGGTGTGGGCTTGGTTATAGTTGGTAAAAACTGTACGCAACCCCAGCTTCTTTACCATGGTACGAAAGGGGTGTTGGTGGTAGCTGTGCAGCCAACTCGCGCCCATTTCCAGCCACGCGTTGTGGTAGGGCACTGTGCACATGCGCCCGCCAATCGTGCCCTTGGCCTCTAGCATCGTGGCGGGCACGCCTTGGTGCCGCAACAGCTGGGCCGCACGCAGCCCCGCCACCCCAGCGCCGATAATTATAACAGGCAAGCCTGTTGGCGCTGCCGCCATGGTTAAATGACTGCCTTGAGCAGCTGCTTGGTGTAGGCGGCCTTGGGGTTACCAAACACCTTGGCAGTTGGCCCATATTCCACCACGTCACCAGCCTTCAGCACCAGCACTTGGTGGGCGAGATGGCTGACCACGCGCAGGTCGTGGCTGATGAACACATAGCTGGTGCCAAGCGTGCGTTGGAGGTGCACGAAGAGGTCGAGGATTTGCGCCTGAATGCTGACATCCAATGCGCTGACGGGTTCGTCGGCCACAATCAGTTTGGGTTGCAGTGCCAAGGCGCGGGCAATCGCAAGGCGCTGGCGCTGCCCGCCCGAAAACTGATGCGGGTAGCGCGTGGCCACTTCGGGCGGCAGGCCTACCTGGGCAAGCAGTTCAGCCACCCGGGCAGGCCACTGCGCGGGTGGGAGCAAGCGATGTGCGCGGATGGGTTCGGTGAGCGTGGTGAACACATCCAGAGCAGGGTTCAGCGAGGTGACGGGGTCTTGAAAGACCATCTGCATCTCGCGGCGGGCCTGCCGGAGGGCTTCGCCTTTCAGGCTTAAAAAGTCCTGCCCCAGAAAGGCAATCCGCCCACCTTCGGCGGCAGGTTGCAGGCGGGTGAGCACGCGCGCGAGCGTGGATTTGCCGCTGCCGCTTTCCCCCACCACACCCAAGGTGGTACCTTGGGGCAGTGTAAAGTTTACCTTGTTCAGCGCGTGCAGCTGCGTGGCGGGTTGCCAAAACCATGGGGCAGGGCGGAGGTAGGTATGGCCCAAGTTGGTCACTTCCAGCAGGGGTTTTGGGGCCTTGGGCAGTGCAGGGGGTGTGGGGTTAAGCGTGAGGGTGGCTGCCAACAGCTGTTGGGTATAGGGCGACTTCGGTTTGCTTAGCAGGCGGGCGGCAGGGCCGTGTTCCATCATGTGCCCGTGCTGCATCACCACAACCCGGTCGGCCAGCGTTTTGACCACGCCAAAGTCGTGGGTAATCCACAGCATGGCCATGCCTAAATCGCGCTGGAGGCTTTTCACCAAGGCCAGAATTTCCGCCTGCACGGTTACGTCCAGCGCGGTGGTGGGTTCGTCGGCAATCAGCAGCGCAGGGCTGTGCGCCAACGCCATGGCAATCATAACGCGTTGGCGCTGCCCGCCCGAAAGTTCGTGCGGGTAGCTTTGGGCCATGCGCGCGGGCGCGCTTAGTTGCACTTGGTCGAACAGCGTCAGCACGCGTTGTTGGCGCTCGACGCGCGTCAGCTCGGGGGTATGAATCTGGAACATCTCGGCCACCTGCGCCCCGCAGGTTAGTACGGGATTAAGCGCGGTGGCGGGTTCCTGAAAAATCATCGCCATGCGCTTGCCACGCAGGCGACGTAGTTGGCTGGGTGGCAGGCTTAGCAAGTCATCGGCGCCGAGTGTTAAGGTGGTCGCGGTGCGACTGAGCCCCTCGGGCAACAGCCCCAAAACACTGAGCGCCGAAAGCGTTTTGCCGCTGCCGCTTTCACCAACCAGCGCCAAGGTTTCGCCTTGCTGAATGGTAAACGATACATCCTGCACCAACGGTACCTGGCCAGCGTGTACCTGAAGATTTTTAACACAAAGCAACGCAGTCATGGCGGCAATCTTAGCCCTTCTTGCGCGGTTTGGCCACCCGCTTGCGGGGGGAAACTGGCTTGGGCGTCTTGGTTGTACTTCGTGTAATCACGCCCTTGCCGGTCACGATGTAATCCAACGGCTGGTCGTGGGGTTCGGGGGTAAAGGTGGGGGGCAGTTCAAGCTCGGTATAGCACACTCCAACGGTGCGGCAAGGGTGCTTAAAGGCGGCCAGCGTGCGGTCGTAATAGCCGCCGCCGTAGCCCAAACGGTGGCCAGTTTGGCTGTAGCCCAACATTGGCACCACCACCACTGCAGGCAGTATTTCCGGCCCAAGGGCTGCCCCCATGCCCAGCAGGTCGGCTTCCAGTTTTCCCGCCGGCGGCCACAGGTTAAACACCAAGGGGTGCCCCCGCGCTACCACGCGTGGCAGCGCCACAATCTGCCCATCGCGCCAGAGTTCGTGGGCCAACGGCTCGAGGTTAATCTCGCCATCCTGGGCGGTATAGAGCGCCACCACGGTGGGGGCAAGGTCGGCAATCAGGCTACGCAGGTGGTTGATAATCTTCCACTGGGTGGTGCTGCGCAGGTCGTAGGGAATGACACTGCGCCGATGCCGCAGCACTTGACGCAGTTCTGATTTGAGCCCTGGTTTCAGCTCTGATTTCGTTGGCCCCATGGTCTGGCTTAGGAAGGGATGAGGCCTTGCAAGCGGTCGGCCAGCATCCGGTGAAATTGGGTCACGGCACCCACCTGGTCATCCAGCTTACGCTCGGCGTCGGCCACGTCGCTCATCAGGGTCAGGCAGCACAGAATGGCCTGACGGTCGCGGTCGGCTTGGGGTTCGTTGGCCTTGATGTCGTTGAGTACGGCACCCCCCCGCGCCGCCAAGG
>JAIXXE010000113.1 GCA_027490875.1 Alphaproteobacteria bacterium | reverse complement strand
CCGTGCCGGCAGTGGCAAGAGCACCTTGGCGCGATTGATATTAGGCCTGCAAGAACCCCAAGAGGGCCGTGTGCGGATCGATGGGCTGGATTTAAGCCAACTCGACCCCGCCGAACTGCGTAAAAACATCTGTTACTTCCCGCAAAACCTGCACCTCTTTCGGGGAACCTTGCGGCAAAATCTGTTGCTGGCAAACCCCGAAGCCAGCGACGCCGACCTGATGCAGGCGCTGGAGCTTTCGGGCGCCTTCCGGTTGGTCAGGCGCCACCCCTTGGGGCTGGATTTACCCGTAGGAGAGCGCGGCGAACTGTTAAGCGGTGGCCAACGCCAAGCCATTGGGCTGGCCCGCGCCTGCATGCACGATGGCCGGATTGTACTGCTGGATGACCCCACCAGCGAAATGGATGCCACCAGCGAAAACTGGGTGAAAGACCGTCTGCGCCGCTGGTTGGCCCACCGCACCTTGCTGCTGATTACCCATCGCCCCAGCATGCTGGAACTGGTTGATAGGCTGGTGGTGGTTGATGAAGGGCGCATTATTGCCGATGGGCCGAAGGCCGAAGTGTTGGAACGGTTGGGCGTGAAGCAGCCTTTTGCGGTGAATACCGCACCGACCGACCAAGCCGAGGAGGTAGCGTCATGACCGACCCACTCCAGCAGGCTCTTGCGCGCGCCGAGGCCGAACGCCTAGAAAAACGCCGCCTAGAAGCCACCAAAGCAGGCCGGTTTGACTTGCTGGATAATCCGCTCGCGCACCGCTTGGGCGTAGGGGTAACCGGCAGCGAAGGCGCGGGCTGGGCGGCGGGGTTTAAAAAGCTTTGGTACCAAACCTTTCTCTCCGACAGCTGGCAGGATACCGACTACGTCAACGACGTGCGGCAGGCGGCTTTGCGCGGCGCGCACCCAGCCTCGATGCTGTTGTTTTACCTCATGCTGGGGCTCATCGGCGTGTTCTTTCTCTGGGCAAGCATGGCACGACTGGATGAAGTGACCCATGCCCCCGGCCAAGTGGTACCCAGCGGCAAGGTTCAGTTGGTGGGTACCCCCGAAGGCGGCGTGGTGAAGGAGATTTTGGTGCAAAGCGGGCAATTGGTAGAGCCTAATCAGGTGTTGGTACGCCTTGATGACGCGCAGGCCGCCAGCGGGGTTGGCGAAAAGGTTAACCGCCGCGACTTTTTACAAGCCAACATGGCCCGCTTGCAGGCCGAAGTGGAAGGAGAGCCCTTGGTCTTTCCGGTCAGCTTGATTAGCAGCACCGACCCCAACACGCAGGCCCTGCTTGGCGAAGTGACCAAACTGTACGATAACCGAACCTCGGAACTCAACGCCACCCAAACGGTCTTGAACGAACAGGCAGAGCAGCGGCGCCAAGAGCTTAACGACGCCCGCCGTACCGCAGGCAGCCTTGGCACCGCGCTTAAATTGGCCAACGATGAACTGGCCATGACACGCCCCGTGTTCGACAGCGGGGCCATCAGCCGCGCCGATCTGCTAAGGTTGGAGCGCGCCGTGGTGGAAGCCCGCCGCGACTACAACACGGCTCAGTCTACCATTTCCAGCGCCGAAGCCGCCCTGCGCGAAGCCGACAGCAAGGTGGAAGAAGCAACCCTGAAGTTCAAGAACGAAGCCCGCGATGAACTCGGCCGCTTAACCGAGGAGTTTACCCGCCTTGGCCAAGGGGTACAGGGCGATGTGGCCCGTGTAGAACGCACCGTGCTGCGCAGCCCTATTCGGGCCGAGGTTAAGCAGGTGCTGGTCAACACCATTGGGCAGGCAGTGGCCCCCAACACCAACATTGTGGAGCTGGTGCCGCTGGAAGAAACCCTGCTGATTGAAGCGCGTGTTCAGCCCGCCGATGTAGCCTTTTTAAGGCCAGGATTGCCAGTACAGGTTAAAATCAGCGCCTACGATTTTTCCATATACGGCGGCTTGGAAGGGCAGGTAGAGAGTATCTCGGCCGACAGCTTTGTGGATGAAAACGCCCGCAACCGCAGCGGGGGCGTGCCCGACGCCTACTTTAAGGTGAATGTGCGCACCCAACGCAATTACTTGCAGCGCTTTGGCCAGCGCTTCCCGATTAAAAGTGGGATGGTCGCCACGGCCGATATTATTACAGGCCGTAAAACCGTGTTGCAGTACTTAATGAAGCCGTTGAACAAGGTTGGGGAACGCGCCCTAACCGAGCGTTAAGCCTATGCGAGCCCTCATTGCCGTGTTGGTGGGCTTAAGCCTCTTGCCGTTGGGGGCATGGGCCGACCTCTTTCGTAGCGAGAGCGTGAAGTCGCGCAACATTGCCAGCATCCCGAAATGGACCGAGATACTTGCCCGTACCAAGCAAGATGGCCTGCTTGACCAATGCAGCAGCGGGGGCTGCGATGGCCTGCGCGGCCGTTGGTGGGAGCAACTGCAAGAATGGCGTGGCCTGAGCCGCTACAACCAGATGGTGCAGGTTAACCGCTGGCTTAACCGCCAACCGTACATTGAAGACATCACCAACTGGGGCCGTAGCGACTACTGGGAAACGCCACGCCAGTTTTTAACCCGCAGCGGCGACTGCGAAGACTACAGCATTGTAAAATACTATTCACTTAAAGCGCTCGGCTGGCCCGAAGAGGCCCTGCGTTTGGTGGTGCTGCGCGATACATTACGGGATATTGCCCACGCGGTATTGGCTGTGGAAGTAGCAGGAGAAACCTATATTCTCGATAACTTGACGACCGACCCGTTGCCAGAGAGTGCCATCCGGCACTATTCTCCGTACTATGCGGTGAATGCCGAGCATCGATGGGTCTTTCTCGGGACTATCCAAAACCGTTAACATGCGCCGCTAACAACACAAGGTCTGCCCCATGCCCGCCATGAAATCGAAAGTTAAGCCCGCGGCCAAAACCGGGACCAAACCTGTTGCGCCCGCGGCACCGGCCGTAAAGGCAAAGGCCGCCACAGCGGCCGGCCCGGTGGTGGTTCAGCCGGGGCTGCCT
>JAIXXE010000171.1 GCA_027490875.1 Alphaproteobacteria bacterium | reverse complement strand
TCGGCATCAGCACCGCCAGCGTGGTCAGCTTCGCGATGCTGTCTTCAAACAGCGCAATCACGGCGGCGGCGGCAATCGCGGTCAGCAGGTTAATTCCTAACCACGGCAGGCGTTGGCGGGTGGTTTCCGCCACCGGTGCGAACAGGTCTTCATTTTCATCCACCCCGGCCGCTGCCGCCTTGACGTAGGCAGCATTGGCCTGAATCGCATCCAGCACGTCATCAATCGTAATCCGCCCCATCAAGGTGCCATCCACCTCAACCACGGCCAGGTTATGCAGGTCGTACTTTTCAAAAATCGTAATCACTTCGTCTACGGGGGCCGAGGCATTCACGGTTAAAGGTTCGCGCCGCATAATGCTTTCCATGCTGGCCGTCAGGGGGGCCTTCACCAGCCGGTGAAGCGACACCGTTCCCGCCAACTTGCCGCTGCTTTCCACCACAAAAATCGTGCCGGGGTTGTTGGGCATCTCCTCGCCGTTATCCCGAATGTAGCCCAGCACTTCGTTGGCGGTCTGGGTTGGCTTGGCAGTCACCACTTCCAGCTGCATCATGGCGCCGGCGGTGTCTTCGTCGTAACTCAGCAGCTGTTTGGTGCCGCCATCGCTCAGCAGGTCAACCGCATCGGGGCCGTTGTCGTCGGTAATATCCTCCACCACCTGGGCCATGTCGGCCGCATCATCGCTTTCCAGCTCGGCGATGGCATGCTTCACCTCTTCCGGCCGCAATAGCTTCAGAACGTGCGCCTGCACCCCTTCTTCCAGCTCGGTCACCACATCGCCCAAATGTTCGTAGGGGATGTGATTGAGGATAATCCCGCGCTCGTGGCGTGGCAGGCGCTCAATCAGGTCGGCAATGTCGGCGGGGTGAATATCGGCCAGCAGCCGCCCCAAGGCTTCAGGCTCATTCGCCAGCGCCCGCAAGACCGAGAGGTAGGCTTCCTCGGTTAACTTAATATGCGGTTGGTCTTCGTAATGCTTGGGGTGCGTCATGGGTTCAACGCCCCGATTTACGCAGCATCGGGCGGCTGCGGTTGGCCTGTTGCTGGGCTTGCACCACCGCCAAGGCCGTCAGGTTAATCACCCGTCGCACGGGGGCATCCACGCTGACAATATGCACGGGCTTTTCCAAACCCAGCAGCAACGGGCCGATGTAATCCACATCGTTGCCCACCATCCGCACCATGTTAAAGGCAATGTTGGCACTGTCGACATCGGGGAAGATCAGCAGATTGGCCGGTTCAGTCAGCGTGCTGGCGGGGAAGATACGGTGCATCACCTCCATGTTCAGGGCGGTGTCGGCCTGCATTTCCCCTTCCACGGGCAGGTCGGGCCAACGGGCGGCCAAAATCCGTCGCGCTTGCTGAAGTTTATCGGTATTGGCGTTGCGGCTGCTGCCAAAGTTGCTGTGGCTTAGCAAGGCCACGCGCGGCTTGATGCCAAACTGCTGCATTTCCTGCGCGGCCAGCACGGTCATTTCGGCCAGCTGCTCGGCGGTGGGGTTATGCTGCACGTGGGTATCGGCCATGAACAGCAGCTTATCCTTGGCCATCACCACCTGCAGGGCATAGATGTGGTCGGTGCCCTTGTGGCCGTTGATAATATGCGCCGCGATGGGCAAATAACGCATAAAGCGGCCCGAAATCCCGCACACAATTGCGTCGGCCTCGCCTTGCGCCACCATCAGGCTGGCCCAGGTTAGCCAACGGCTGCGCAGGTGAATCCGCGCCTCGCCCAAGGTCACGCCATCGCGCTGGCGCAGCGTGTAATAGGCTTGGGCCAGTTCTTCGATGCGTGGGTCGTTTTGGGGGTCAATCAGGGTAAAGTCGCTGCCTTCGCGCATGGTCAGGCCAAGGTCGGCAATATGGCCGCGTACCACCTCGGCGCGCCCCAGCAAAATTGGGTGGGCCAACCCTTGTGTAATCACGGCCTGCGCGGCTTGCAGAATGCGGGGGTCTTCGCCTTCGGGGTACACCACGCGGCGGGGGTCTTGCTTCGCCAGTGTAATAATATCGCGCATGATGGCGAACGATTGGTCAATGCTGGCGTGCAGGCCGGTGGCATAGGCAGCAAGGTCGGCGATGGGTCGGTGAGCCACACCGCTGGCCATGGCGGCTTGGGCCACCGCCGGCGCGATGGTCGAAAGCAGGCGGTTATCGAAGGGTTTGGGGATGAGGTAGTCTTCACCAAACTTAAGTTTACTGCCCTTGTAGGCGGTGGCAAGGCCGGGTTCGGGCTCGGCGCGGGCCAAGTCGGCCAAGGCTTGGGCGGCCGCCAATTTCATGGCGGTATTAAAGGTGGTGGCACCACAATCCAAAGCGCCCCGGAACAGATACGGAAAGCCCAACACATTGTTTATCTGGTTGGGGAAGTCGCTACGGCCCGTACCGATAATGGCATCGGGGCGGGCGGCACGGGCCACGTCGGGCATAATTTCGGGCGTGGGGTTGGCCATGGCAAAAATAATCGGACGCGGTGCCATGGTTGTTACCATGGGGCCGGTTAAAATCCCCGGGGCCGAAAGCCCAAAGAACACATCGGCCCCCACCATAGCCTCGGCCAGCGTGCGGGCTTTGTTGCTATGCGCAAAGGGCTTGTGGCTTGGGTGCAGGTTGGGGCGGTCGGCATGCACCACACCGTCCACATCCACCAAGGTAATATTGGCGGGTGGTACGCCCCAATCCACCAGCAGGTTCATGCACGCCAGCCCTGCGGCACCGGCGCCGCTGCACACAATCGAGACGGCATCCTTGGCTTTGCCAGCAATAAAGGTGGCGTTGATAAAGGCCGCCAGCACAATAATCGCGGTGCCGTGCTGGTCATCGTGCAGCACGGGAATATTCATCTTTTCGCGCAGCCTTTCTTCAATATAAAAACACTCGGGCGCTTTGATGTCTTCAAGGTTTATCCCGCCAAAGGTCGGGGCGAGACTGGCGATAATCTCAACCAGCCTGTCGGGGTCGGTTTCGGCAATTTCTAAGTCAAACACATCAATGTTGGCGAACTTTTTAAACAGCACCGCCTTGCCTTCCATCACGGGCTTGGCAGCCAAGGGGCCGATGTTCCCCAACCCCAGGACTGCGGTGCCGTTGGTAATAACAGCCACCAGGTTCGCCTTGCTGGTGTAGGCTTCGGCCGCTTCGGGGTGCTCTTTGATCACCAAGCAAACCTCGGCCACGCCGGGGGTGTAGCCAAGGCTAAGGTCGTTTTGCGTGGTCAACGGCTTGGTGGAAACGACCTCGATTTTACCGGGGCGCCCCTCGCTGTGGTACTTCAGGGCAGCATCGCGAAGAGAAGAATTGGGCATACCTCTGTTATTCAGCTTTTAACCGCCTTTGGCAAGCCTGTTGGCAGGGTTTACAGCACCCTTGCTTCTAGGGCATAAGGCATGACCCGCAACCGCCAAGGAGCACACCATGGCCCGTAACCCTTTTCACCAAACCTTTGGGCAAGTCAAAGGCAACCGCAGCCCCAGGGATGACTCCCCCATCTTGGTCGAAGTCGTCGATCCTGAGACTGGCGTGATTGAGACCACCGAAATCGTGACAGTCGAACGTGCCACCGGAATGGCTCACGGCCAACCACCTCGGGGAAAACTACGGCTTTTCGAGCCATTAGGATTCGATCGCAGAGGGTAACCTCAAGGCGCTCGGGGGCCTCGGGCCCTGGTTGTTTAAAAAGGCGCTCTCAACGGCGCCTTTTTTTACTTTACAAACCTTGCTAATCCCGCCTGCAGGCTGGCGGCACTATCCGAACTGCGGAAATGGGCCATATACTGACCATCCGGCCCCATCAGGTAGGCAAATCCAGAATGGTCGACGTTGTAAATGGATGGGTCATCGCCTTGGGCAGGGGTGCCAATGGCGTAGTAGGCCAAGTAATGCTTCACCATGGTATCGATGTTATCCTTGGTGCCAGTCCAACCCACAAAGCGGGGTGAAAAGCCGCGCACGTAGGCACCAAGCTTTTCCAGTGTATCGCGGGCGGGGTCAACACTCACAAACACAAACTGTAACCTGTCGCGCGTGGCGGTTGGCAGCCTTTCTTCCACACCTGCCATCAGCTGCAACATGCCGGGGCAAACGTCGGGGCAATTGGCAAAGCCAAAGAATATCAAGTGGTACTTACCGCCCACCAGCGTCGCTTCCGTCACCGTAGCACCGGCGTCATCGGTTAACGTAAAAGGCCCACCAATGGCCGGCGCGCCTTGCGGCTGCCCGTAACCTACCGTTACGCCGCTTGCAGCCACCGCCTGTTGCAGTGCTGGTTTAAGGGTATGAACCACCAACGCCCCTAAAGCTGCAATCACCACCAGCAGCATCAGGCAGGCGGGCAAGATACGAGAACCAGGCTCAACAGACTTCATGGAATGAGTTTATGCACCTCTCCCCCTACGCTGGCAAGAGCAGCCCGCAACAGCCCCCGCACGCGGTTAGCATGGGGCTGCATTGCAAACTTGGCGCGTTCCTTGGCCAACCGTGAGGCCGAAACTTTCGGCGCGGCTTGCAGCGTACTCTGCGCCAGCGTGGCCAGCGGAATGGGGTGCAGCGTGCCATCCAACACATACTGTGGAAGCTCCAGACTTGCAAAACCCTCGGTTTCTGCACAGAACCTTAGCCAACGCCACCAGCGCAGAGGGTCTTCGGCCAGTCGCACAGTCGGGTCGCCAATCCAAACCATCGCGCCATCCCGCAAATGCTGGGCCCCACTGAAGGGATCAGTCATTCTCCCATCGGGCGCCAGGTAAATGGCATTGGCAGTAAAATCACGGCGCTTGGCGTCTTCAACCAAATGCGGCGTGAACACCACCTTGGGGTAGCGAGAATCGGGCCAATACTCCTCGCGCCGAAAGCTAGTAATATCGGCCCCATTCACCACAATGCTGCCCCACGCCAGCCCTGCGGTACTGTAGGGCAGGCCCAAGGCTTGGGCGGTCTGAATCACCGCCTCAGGGGGGCTGGGCGTGGTAAAATCGGCTTCAGTCGCAGAGGATACTCCCCGCACGTGGTTACGCACCACACCCCCCACGGCATAGAGCGCATGATCGTTCAACAACCCGGCAACGGGTTGAAAGTATGGCAGCATTTAAAAGCCAAGCCAGTGGTAGTAAAGGTCGCCATGCAACAGGGCCACCCAGCCCGCCAAGGCCAGAATGGGCGCAAAGGGCATCCGGCCGCCAACCGCCCCCTTATGCAGCCGTTGTATGGCAACCGCTGCCAGCCCCAACAGGCCAACCAGCATCAACCATGGCACCAGCCCTTTAAGCCCAAGCCAGGCCCCCAAGGCGGCAGCCAGCCAAATATCGCCGCCGCCAAGCGCCTGCTGCCCTGCCAAGCGGCTGGCCAGCAGGCCTAATAGCCAAAACCCGCCGCCCGCCAGCATAACCCCAGCCAGCGAAGCAAAGCCTGCACCGGCCATGATCATCCCCCCCACCCCCAAGACCCCTGCCAACCACACGGGTACCAATGGCAGCAGCTGGGTGGCACGGTCGGCAGCGGCAACCAACGACAGCAGCATTGCCAGCACACCAAGCGGAATTGCAGCCTCAACGCTGGCTGAAACGGCCAAAGCCCAGCCTACGCCAACCCCTGCGACTATCCAACTGAAAGGATTAACCAAGGCCAGAGCCAAAAGCCTTAATTCTTCGCGTAGAAATGCCTGCATGGGGCCATGATACGCGAAGTCAGCCCTCCAAACAAAGGCAAAATTGCCCCACCCCCCTTTCCTCAGCTGCCATTGTCACCCTAAGGATTCAGAACCGCGTGGGCTTGACAACCCACCCTCTCTCCGCCACAAGCCTCTCCAAGCGCGCCCGTAGCTCAGCTG